>DDAT01000030.1:0-35358 GCA_002332985.1 Acinetobacter lwoffii
GATAATAATTTCGATTGGATTGCCATCCGCATCAACAGCTAAGTGTATTTTAGAACTATTTCCACCAATGCTTTTAGAAATATCCTGATCTTTTATTCCAGCAGAATGTTGGTGTGCCCGAACATGACTACCATCAATAAAAACCCATTCCATATCAGCACTTGAAGAAATTAATTTAAATATTTTCATTAACTTATCATTTTTACACCAACGATTATATTTTTTAAAGATTGAGTTATACGAACCAAATTCTTTAGGCAAATCACGCCATGGGCAGCCTGTTCTTATTCTATAAAGTATTGCTTCGACAAAATTTCTCAAATTAGATTTGAAATAGATATCAAAATTTCGGAAAATAGAAAGTAACTTAGACCAGTGTTGATCATTCAGCATTGTACGAGGCATAGCGAGAAGTAAATTTAGTTTGGCGATTAAATTTTACTTTCTCGCTATTTTTTTGAACAGAAAATGTCAACAGACCCTAATCTTTAAAATGTACCGGAATCCATTGATAGCTTTTATTGTCTTTAGAATAAATATGTCCAATCCCCGGAAATGGCAAATGTGGTGCTGCTACCGTCTGACCATTTTTCGCATATTCAGCAAAATATTTTAAGCGGGTTTCGATCGCCTTTTTCGGATCGACATCAAAGTCAACGCCGGTCTGTGGGCGATCAAACTGCAGCGTATGTGAGTGCACAATATCTCCAATAAACACCATCTGCTGACCTTTAGATTTTAAGCTAAAACCAAAATGCCCCGGTGTATGTCCAGCCGAACTGATAACATCGAAAGCATGGATTTTATCGCCAGTTTTAAAGGTTTTGAGCTGATTCTTGGCCTGATAGGGTGCAATGGCTTTCTTGATTTTATCGACTGTGCCCAAAAAACCTGCCTGCTTGGCTTTTGGTAATTTTTCTACCGTTGTGGGATTTATCCAGAAATCCAGTTCAGCTTGAGACACATAAATGTTGGCATTGGGAAAATTGGCAACACTATTATTACTTATACCGCATACATGGTCTGGATGTAAATGCGTGAGCAGGATGGCATTGACCTGTTCAGGTTTATGCCCTGAAGCCTTTAAATTGGAATACACTGAACCTAGGTGTGGACCATTACAGCTTGAAGTCCCACTATCGACCAGAACCATTTCCTTGGCTGTATTGACCAGAAAGGCATTCACGGAGGTTTGGATGCCTTTAGCTTGATCGACGTAGTATTTTTTCAATATCTGGTCGGCTTGAGCTGCTGGAATATCTTTAAATAAGGCTTTGGACAGATAATTGGTGCCATCTAGCAGGGCAGTAATTTGGTAATCCCCGAAGTTATGTTGATAATAACCGGGAACCTGTTTTTGTTGTTGGGTGCTAGAAACGGATTGTGCATGTGTTTGAGAGATACCCGCCATTGAACCTAAAGCAAGCAATGACACGACGAGAGAAGAAGTGAAGTATTTCATAGCTATTCTTATGTAATTAAAGTCAATTCTATGTATTAGCACGGATGCCAGCAAAAAAGAATATGAATATATTTACCATTTTTTAAAATGGAAGTGCTGATTTGGCATCTGTACTAAAAAATCAGTCTGAATCTGTATATTGATTTTTTGAAAGTAAAGAATTTATTTTTAATGAAAATATTATTATAAATAAAATGCTTAGATACATTTCACTTTTTATGAAAAGCTCGTTAACATGGGGGATTACGAACAAGCTTTGGGTGTCGCGATGAGTTTTTGGAAAAGAAAAAACAATGCCAGCTTTGTATTTTTCATTATTACTTTATATTCACTACTTGGTTTTGGACTGGGCTATGTGATTTGGGAATTTGTGTTGCAAGGCTAAGTGACCCAGCAATAAAAAAGCCTCTAGAAATAGAGGCTTTTTTATATTTATAACTTATTTAGCACATTCAGGCTGAGAACGGTCAATCACTTGAGTGCCTTCTACACGATAGCCAATCTGGCCAATAATAAATGCTTGATTAAGCTGAGTAATTACCACATCAGAAAGTGCAACAGCACAACGGTCTTTTTCAATTGCGCGATCTACTGCTGTTTTGAAGTTAGGAATACCAAGTGGGAATAAAATCACAGGAACTTTATCTTCACCTTTAACACGTTCACCTTTCACAAACTGGTTTGAGTTTAGGTTGTAGTTTTTAGTAGATGCAACTGTCATGTCAGCCATACGTACCGAACAACCTGTAAATGCAATTGTAGACATCGCTAGAACTGAAACTAATAATTTTTTCATGCTTACCCCGAATAATTATAAAAGAATAAAAAAGCGCATTGATTTTATATTGAAAATATTAAAAATCAAGAAAGTAAATTTAACTGATGATATAAAAAAGCCCCTACATACGTAGAGGCTTTTCTTTTCTCAAAACCTAAACTTAAGACACTTTATCACCCGGTTTAGCACCAGATTCAGGTGAAATCACCCAAACACCGTCGCCATTACCCGCAGCTAGCACCATACCGTTAGAGATCCCAAAACGCATTTTACGTGGCGCAAGGTTTGCCACCATCACCACCAGTTTACCTTTTAAGTCTTCAGGTTGGTAAAACTCACGAATACCACTGAACACATTACGTGGCTCAGCTTCACCAACGTTTAAAGTGAGTTGAAGCAGTTTGTCAGAACCTTCAACCGTAGCCGCTTCCAAAACTTCAGCCACACGCAGGTCAACTTTCATAAAATCATCAATATTAATGATTTCAGCTTCACCGACTTTAGGTTCAGCTTTCTTTTCAATCTTCTTCTCTTTTTTCTTCTCAGCTTTTGCTGGTTCAGCAGCAGGAGCAGCTAAAGAATCTTTAGATGCATCCACCATGGCAGCAACCGCTTTTGGATCTACACGTTGCATTAAGGGTTGGAACAATGCAATTTCATGACCCACTAGAATGGTTTTGCGAGAAGCAAAATCGAAGCTTTCAAGTTGCAAGAAATCTTGAACCTGTTGAGCTAGTGTCGGCAATACAGGAGCCAAGTAAACTGCCAATTGACGGAACAGGTTGATCCCCACAGAGCATACATCATGCACTTGTTGTTCCTGACCTTCCTGTTTCGCAAGTGCCCAAGGCTTTTTCTCATCAATATACTGGTTGGCTTTATCTGCCAGCGCCATGATTTCACGAATTGCCGCCGAGAATTCACGTGCTTCATAAGCCTGAGCAATTGAGCTACCGGCATCAATAAAGCTTTGTACTAATTCAGGTTCAGCACATGTCGCACTTAACTTGTTATCAAATTTGGTGTTAATAAATTTCGCACAACGGCTGGCAATATTCACCACTTTACCGACTAGATCTGAATTTACTTTTTGTACGAAGTCATCCAGATTTAAGTCTGAATCTTCAACTTTGTCAGAAAGTTTCGACGCGAAGTAGTAGCGTAAATATTCAGGGTTTAAATGCTCTAAGTAGGTTTCTGCTTTAATAAAGGTGCCGCGAGATTTAGACATCTTTTGGCCATTTACCGTCAAGAAACCATTTACGAATAAGCCTGATGGCGTACGGTAGTTAGCGCCTTCAAGCATTGCGGGCCAGAACAGGGCATGGAAATATACGATGTCTTTGCCAATGAAGTGATAGACTTCATTTTCAGAATCTTTTTTCCAGAAATCGTCAAAATTCAACTCAGGACGTTTGGTCTTGATGTAGTTTTCAAAACTTGACATATAGCCAATTGGCGCATCCACCCACACATAGAAGTATTTGTTTGGTGCATCTGGAATTTCAAAACCGAAGTATGGCGCATCACGTGAGATGTCCCAATCGTTCAAGCCATTTTCAAACCATTCGTCCAGCTTGTTGGCAATCGATACTGGCAGGCGACCTTCATCACGAGTCCATTTTTGCAGGTATTCACCAAAATTTGGCAATTTAAAGAAGTAATGATCAGATGATTTTTCAACAGGTGTTGCACCACTTAAAGTCGATTTTGGATTCAGTAGCTCAGTTGCGTTATAAGTCGTGCCGCAGACTTCACATGAATCGCCATATTGATCTTCAGCCTTACATTTCGGGCAGGTACCTTTAATGAACCGGTCTGATAGAAACATGCCTTTTTCAGGATCAAATAACTGCGTTACAGGACGAACAGCAATATTGCCAGCTTCACGGTTTTTCACATAGATTTCAGAAGCACGGGCACGGTTGGTATCGCTATGTGTAGAATCATAATGATCGAAATGCACACCGAAACCGTCAAAGTCACGAATGTGTTCTTTTTGCACATTGGCAATTTGCGCTTCAGGTGAAATGCCATTCGCTTCGGCACGCAGCATGATCGCGGTTCCGTGAGCATCATCCGCACAGACATAAGTCACATCATGACCCATCGCGCGCATGGCACGTACCCAAATATCTGCTTGGATATAGCCAAGTAAGTGACCCATATGAATCGGGCCATTGGCGTAAGGAAGGGCATTGGTGACTAAAATTTTACGCACGGATTCACTCTCTCATTCGTATTCATTATGCAATGGGCCATAATTTTACATGATGCCGAGGGGATTACAAAGAAATGCTTTGCTGAAACCCTGCGAATAGATGGACTTGGACCGCTCGAATACAAAAGCCTGCGTCATCTTTAGCATAAAGCTTTTCAATACGGATTTGACTCTGCTCATGCTACATCCTGCAAACAATAGCAACAACATGTACAGGCTTTGTTGCAGTTTGCTTACTTCGCCCGATTCGCGTGATGCTTTGTGCTAAAAAAATGGCTGATTGTTTATATGATATGCCTAAGGAGGGTACCTCATGACTCAGCAGAACCAAAACAATACGTCGAAGCAAAATCAAGATAAAGAACAACATGCACGCGAATTGAATGATCAGCTTGCAAAAGAGCAAAAGCAAAACGAGCTGGATAAACAGCATAATCAGGAACATAAGAATGGGCAAAGTGCCCAGACCCATGCTGATCAGAAGTCTGATACCCAGCACAACGGCAAAGATGCAAATGCTGAGCAATCAGCGCAAAAAAACAGTTCTCAAGAGAATCAGTCCGATAAAAAAACTGAAAGCTTTAAGATGGATGACTTAAAAGCCAAAGCGATTGCGATCGGTGAGGAACTATTGCAAAAAGGTGAAAAGCTTCTGAATGAGCTAAAACATGGCAAATCTGACCACCAGCAAAATACTGAGCAAGGTTCAGATGATGCGAAAAAGGCCAAAGCAGATCATGCCTCTCAAGATAAATCATCTAACAAGTCAGATAAACAGCATGCTAAAGATGGTCAGACCGATCAGCAGGCAGGTATGGCAAATTTAAAAGATGAAGCCATGCATAAGTTTGAAGATACCAGACAGAAAATCACAGACTTATTCAGTGAAGCCTCGGTTAAGTTCGCTGAACTGAAACAGATGGCAACTGATACGATGAATAAAATGAAAGATAATCAATCGAAGGAAGGTGATTCTGATCAGCAGCAAGATGCCAAAGATACAGATTCAGAAAGCAACTCTCAGTCTAAAAAGGATGAATCGAAACAAGATCAGGATAAAAATACCAAGGATCAACAGGACAAATCTGAAAACAATAAAAATCATAAATAGTCTGTGATCATGGAGCCACTTTAATTACAGAGGGTTAAAGTGGCTTGATCGCATAAGATCAGTAAAAAAATTATTACATCAAAAAAATCTAGCTCTCTTTTCTTTTATTATTTCTATTCACCAAGATTTCATAAAACATTTCAAAAAACCGAGTAAAATGGTTGGAAATTGAAGATATCTGTTTCATCTTCTCCAATACAGTGCTTAACCTTCGCCTAAAACCCCGTTAAACTAAGCGATTCAGATGTCGATCTACATTTTTGGAGTAACCTATGTCTTGGCTTTCTTCGCTTAAATCGGTTTTTTCGCCTTCCAAGGAGGTGAACGAAGAAGCTGTGCAAAACGTACTGCAAAACTATATCTTGCCAAATTCCAGCAATGCCTTGAAAGATCGTATTACGCAGGTCAATGTACAGGGTGAGATTCTGCAAATCACTTTGAATACCTATCCAGAAGAAAAAGCGCAGCTGCAACAGATTCATGATGAACTGGCGGAAGCTTTGCAAAAATGTGGTATTAAAGAACTGAATATGCATGTGATTCAGCAGAAAACTGGACATAAGAAAGAAGGGGGTTGCGGGCATAACCATGCTGAAGGTGAAAACTGTTCAAACGAGCCTAAAGCGGAAGCAAAACCCAATCTTCCCCCTGTGGTTGATGCGTCGGCACAGCCTGCAAAAACAGAAGAAGCTGATCCAAATAATCCACCTATTCAAAAAGCTGCGCCGCAACAGCGTGATGTTCCAAAACACCCAAGGATTCAAAATGTGATTCTGGTGTCATCTGGTAAAGGTGGCGTAGGTAAATCGACCACGACTGTAAATCTGGCTTTGGCTCTACAGAAATTAGGCCTGCGCGTAGGCGTACTAGATGCCGATATTTACGGCCCAAGTATTCCGACTATGCTCGGCAATGCCGGCAAAACGCCAATGATCGAAGCAGAGCAGTTTGTCCCTATCGAAGCCTATGGGATGGCGGTATTATCAATTGGCCATTTAACTGGAGATCACAATACTCCAGTCGCCTGGCGTGGTCCAAAAGCCACGGGTGCATTAATGCAGTTATTCAATCAGACCCTATGGCCAGACCTTGATGTGCTGATGATTGATATGCCACCTGGCACAGGTGATATCCAGTTAACTCTCGCGCAGCGTATTCCGGTAACGGGCGCAGTAATTGTGACAACGCCACAAAACGTGGCCTTGCTGGATGCGACCAAAGGCATTGAATTGTTTAACCGCGTGCAGATTCCGATCATGGGCGTGATTGAAAACATGTCGACCCATATCTGCTCAAATTGTGGTTTTGAGGAACAGATTTTTGGTACAGGCGGTGGCGATAAACTGTCTGAGCAATATCAAGTCCCATTATTGGGTCGTTTACCTTTGGATGCTAAAATTCGTGAAAATGCCGATGCTGGAACGCCGTCAGTGATCGCGGGAGATGCTGCTGCAGAAAGCTATATGCTGATTGCAGAGAAAATTGCAGCGCAGTTACCTAAAGCAGAGAAAGACCACAGTCGAATTTTTTAATTCTAAAGACAATTCAGATATTTAAGCCTTAGCTAAAAGCTAGGGCTTCTTATTTCTTATTTTTAAAATTAGCTCGATTTAAATGATCGAAATTGACTGAAATGACTATCGGGTGTTTATCCTGAAAAATTATATAAACATTTGAATTAATTAAAATAAATAAATTTAAATTTTAGATCATATGTTCTCTTACAATTATTTTTTTGCAGCACTGACCGAATTCTTCTATGCTACTCGGATTAGAGCGAGGTCAAACTATGATTTCATGGTTTTTTATTGGTTTAGTGGCAACCATTCTTTTAACACCAGGCCCAACCAATACCTTATTGGCATCTTCAGGCATTCAGGTCGGATTTAAAAAAACATTTCGTTTAATTCCTGCGGAAGCCTTTGGTTATCTGATTGCCATTAGCTTATGGGGCATTCTGATCGGAAAAATTTCCGTTCATCTTCCGCTTTTACCGACCATTCTCAAACTTTTTAGTGCTGGCTATATTCTATTTCTCGCTGTGAAATTATGGCGGACTGCAGAAATAAGCGAAAATCTTGAAAATGTCTCGATTCGCGCACGAGAATTATTTTTGGCAACCTTGCTTAATCCTAAAGCACTTTTATTTGCCTCAGCGATCTTTCCTGTCATTGTCTGGAAAAGCGGTCAACATTATGTGACTCATATGCTGGTTTTCTTGCTTCTGCTGATTCCGATTGCATTCTTCTGGACTTTTCTGGGTTCAATCCTGGCCAGAAAAAACAGCCGCTGGCTCAATCAGAAAAACTTGCAAAAAACGGCTTCGCTCGTACTAATGAGCTTTTCTATTCCTTTAAGTTATTCTGCACTTTTAAGTTTATAAGCTGATCTCAATCAGCAATTTTTTGGTAACTTGAGCTCTAAGACTTTCACTTATTTTCATTAGTGTCAATTTCAGTTAAAGTACGTCGCAATAACTTGTTTTTAAGATTTTTGGATTATATCAATGGCAATTAAGTCTGATCGTTGGATTCGCGAAATGAGCGAAAAACACGGCATGATTGAACCGTATGCAGAAAACCAGGTTCGTTTGGATGAAAATGGTCAAAAGCTGATTTCGTATGGCGTATCCAGTTATGGTTATGACGTGCGTTGTGCACGTGAATTTAAAGTATTCACCAATGTGCATTCTGCAATTGTCGATCCGAAGAACTTTGATGAACGCAGCTTTATTGATATCGAGTCGGATGTCTGTATCATTCCGCCTAACTCGTTTGCTTTGGCGCGTACTATCGAATATTTCCGCATTCCACGTAATGTCTTGACCGTGTGCTTGGGCAAGTCTACTTATGCGCGTTGTGGCATCATTGTTAACGTGACTCCGCTTGAGCCAGAGTGGGAAGGACACGTCACTTTAGAGTTTTCAAATACTACCAATCTTCCTGCGCGTATTTATGCAGGTGAAGGTGTAGCGCAAATGCTATTTTTTGAATCTGATGAAGTCTGTGAAACCTCATATAAAGATCGTGGCGGTAAATATCAAGGTCAGACAGGCGTTACTTTGCCGAAGACCTAATTGTTTTAAGATATTGAATGACGGGACTTTATGTCCCGTTTATTTTTTTGAGATTTTCATTCATCGGAAACTGCTATTTTTCGCCTAATTGGCTTTGGCATCTGTATTAAAAATCAGCATAATAGATTTCGCATAACCATAAAAAAGATGCAATACATCATAAAAAATCAAAGATTGGCGGCTGGGAAGCTGAAGCATAAAGGTGCGGAGCATCGAATAAAAAGGAAAGAGTGAGATGACTCAAATCAAAGATATATTTAAATTTCGCAAAAGTTATTTGGCGATGACAATCGGTTTCAGCCTGTTGCCTTCTGCACATGCGATGCAGGAATTATCAGATTCTTCTCTTTCTGACACCACCGGTGAGGGTGTTGCGCTGGTACTTGATGATTTTAAAATGGTGTTTCAAGGCCCTAACGATCTTTCTGCTAGTTCTAGTTATGCCAGAGGCATTGAAAACCCCGGACAAGCAGATACAGGCTTTATTCGTATTATCCCGACGGGTGAAAATTACAACCAACTTGGGCAGCGTGTATACGACAAAGTTTATAAATCTACGTATGATAATGCTTTTCATGTTGAAAGAACGCAGAATTATGCAACTGAGTATCAGCAAGCCTTTGATACCTTAAAAACTGATTTTTATAATGATAACTATAATACGATTAAGAATACTTATGACACACAAGCTAACCGGGACGCATTTAAGCAAGAATTAGTTGATTATTATTATAATACAGACTTTATGAAAGCCTATTATGACCAACGTCGTGATGATTATTATGATGGTGCAGGTAATACCTCACCAGATATTGATTATGATATCAAGCATGATGGCACAACAGAATATGAATTAACGCCACTGCAACCAAATAAGTCTGATGAATATGCAAATTTAAATACCCTTGAAATGATTCAATTTCTATATGGGCAAAATGCTAATCAGCAGATTCCAAATACTGAATGGAGTACGGCGGTTGATAGGCAGAATATTATTGGAGCAATTGTAGATGCAAGAATTATTGAACTAGTTAAAGCAGAATACAACAAAAAATTGGAAGCTGCTCTAGCCGGAATGATGAAAGATGCAGATAGTGCTGCTATGGCTGAAATCATTGCTAGGGCAGATCAGGCTGCTAAAACTGAAGCTGCTAAAAGCTCTGTGAGCACTTTAAGAACTAAAGCTGATGTATTTATTTATGGTCTGGCATTATCGAAAAGCGATGGTTCTTTAAGCACACGATACAGTAATCAGGGTTTTAGCTGGGGATCAACAGATAATCCTTGGTTATTCCGGGCAGGAACTGAAAACGTCAAACAGTTTAAGGACGCTGCTAAAGATGTAGGCTATATTGCTTTGGAAGCCCCATTAAGTCCAATTGCAGGGGTCGAAAATGATAATAATATCAAGCTAGGCTTCTGGAGTGATATTTTTGCACGTGAGCTTAACTCCTCTAATCTTGTAGATCCTATAACAGGTGGGCCAATATCAGGACTTGATACGGATTACCGATTAAGAACCCAATTTGTTGCCAATGGTCTGAGTTTTAATGGCTCGCAAGTTCGGTTATTTCAAACCTTAGAATCTGATAATAAGAATTACAGCCAAACATTAGGTATGGCGAGTATTGTTCGTCTGAATACCAATGATCGACCAGAAAATCTAAGCAGTAGCGATAGTAATCTTAACAGTAAAGGTATTCGTCTCAGTACCGCAGCAAAAACAGATGCACTTGATGGTAATGTCCCGACCCCGGCCTTGAATGGAAGTGATGCTCCTATATTTCATGATTCTGAGGGTTTATATCTCTATAGTCCAAATATTAATTTGGTGCTTGGTAATATGTACCAGCCTTTCGTTGTCGGTTCAGAAGGCAATAATATTATTTTAGAAGTGACACGTATTCCCAATATTCCTGCTATTTATAATCAAATTTATCAAAATTATGGGGACGGACTGGGTACAACAGATTTAAAGGGTTCGACCTGTAATGTCTATAGTTGTGGTACACCGATTAAAAATAATGTGTCAGATACCACCGCACTTTATCAAGGGCGTAATGCGACTCACAGTAGCATCTCAATAGGGACTACAGAGCCTATCTCAGGGACAAATATGCTGCGCGCCAAGGATGGGGTGAATTCAACAGGAATCGTATTCAAAAATACTGATGGTGTAAGTAAGAATTTTGGATCTGCTGTCATTGATGGGGTCCTGATTCAGCATCTGAAAATTAGAACAACTGGTCTATAAGGAAGTATAAGAATGTCCAAATTAGTAACACTCTGTGCATTATTATGTACCTCTATGACCAGTTTTGCCGGATTGGAAGCCCTTGATCAGCAAGCATTAACCAATACAGTGGGGCAAGGCGGAGCAGATCTTAACTGGACTTTATCTTTAAACCATATTTATGCGACAGATTTAAGTAAAGATAAAATTTCTCGGCTTGATGGAAGTGGCAACCCGCTCGAAGTATTTTATGTTCTAGATCCCACCGCTTGTGGAGCAACAAAACAATTTTGCCGTCTGGCAATAGCGCCGAATAACCATGTCGATGCCAATGGAAATAAAAAGTGGTTAGTCTTTAAAGGCATTCAAGGCACGATTCAGATTGATAAGTTTTCAATTGATGGGACAACCATCATTAATCATCGTAATGAACCACAAACGGCGATGCAAATTACCTTTTATGATCACCAGCCTTTAAAGATCCGTAATTTAGGCTTTAATACAGTTTCCATTGAAACGGGTACAGGTGCTGGCGCCTTGGAAGGTTATGCCAATACAGGTGTTTATAGTACGTATACAGGGCGTACCTATAATGCCGATGGAACTTATACAACCGCGCCCCAAGATGTTCCTTCATTTGATAAAGGTGCTGAAAAAGGATTTATGGGGTTGAACGTTCATGGAAATCTGCATACGTCAGGCAATTTGAAAATATTTGGTTATAACTGTACAGGTGGGGCACAAAGTCGTTGTTAGTAACAACGTCAAGTACAGCATAAGGATATAAAAATGAAAAAAACAACAATAAAGTTGAAATTGCTAACGGTATGCATGTGTCTTATACAACAAGGTTATGCACTTGAAACTATTGAAGAGCAGGAATTGAGTGAAGTCACTGGACAAGATGGTATGGTGATTACTCATGAAATCTCTAAAGCCAGTATTGCTCAAGCCAATTGGTATGATCCAAATCCAACTGCCAACACTAAAATGGGTTTAGGTCTACATAATGTTGAGATTATTGGAAAAGATAATAAACCAATCATTAGTCAACTTGAAATAGATGTAGGTGCCACTTCACAAGGGGCAGGACTTCGGCTAGCTGCAAGTGTTTCACCGTTTCAAGCCACTGCAGATTTAAAATTGGTAAAGATCGCCTGTACGACCAATCCATGTAGTCAATCTGCGAATAGTATTCGGACTGCGGGTACTCAATCTAATCAAAGTTTGGGGGCATTAGGGATTAGTACCTCTACACCGCTTAGTGTGCTATTACAAACCAGTGCAGGTCTATTTAATAAAGATTCAATTACCAGTATCGATTTTCAACTTAAAAATGCCACGATTAGTCATAAATTAGGCGAAAATAGTCTGATTTTGAATGACTTTAACTTTAACTTCGCGGGTCAAGGATATATGTACATTGACCCGGATGAAGGCGTGGTACTCACCACACGAAATGGCAGTCAAGATCATTATGTGGATCTAAAGCGTGCTGAAGATATTACTGATATCGCGGCTGGCCGGGTTAATCCGACCAATCCAGGGGTTAATATTGACCTGCGTTATAATACGCCAAATAATGAACGCAAAAATATTATGCGTTTAGGAGCTTCGGGTGCAGTCACTAACGCAAGATTATCCATGAGTGCAGATCAAACCCAGATAGGTACTTTTGATGTTAGTAACAAGGTGAATGGTGTACTAGAACGTCAGGACAAAGCTGCAACAGGTTACAGTGGCCTGGTCGGAGAAGGTGGGTTGAATCTAGGCTTGTCTGCAGATTTTACAGGTACTAATAGTACCGGGCTTCCAGCAACTATGGCACCTACAACACTTGAGATTGGTCATACCGGTAAGGGAAGTCATGCTGTGCAATTTTCCAAGCTCAGACCCTTGACTACACGTAATGCTGACGGATCCTTACATGGTAAAAATGCTTATATCGACTTTGGAAATATATATATAAATACCATTACTGCAAAAAGTCTCGATTTCATAATCAATGAAAATATGCAAAAGACTTTAGGTAGTAGTAGCACTGTACTTAAACAGACACTCAGTACCACCACGAATGGAGAGGATTTTGCCTATATCGCCGTACGTGGCATGGATTTTCAGTCCATTGCTGCTAAAGCACGTTTCATATCAGATAACTCTTTAGCGGAAATTGATGGCGATGGTGGTTCATGGGGAATCGGTATTCCTATTTATAATTTAAATGCCAATGTTGCGTTGTCTGGAACGACTTATGGAACAGACAATAAACAAGCAATTGCGTATAACATTATGGCATCTACAGAAGGCTATGGAATTGACAAGAAAACCGGTTTACCAAGCACAACCTCGATTATATTGATTGATGGTAAAAATGGCGATCATGGTGAGGCAGTTAACTATTATGCTGGTTTTAGGAATATCGATGCTTTGATCAAGTCGGAAGGGATTATTGGCTATGAAGATGAAGGTATTTATATTCGTGCCGATAAACTGCTGATTGGAGCTAAAGCTGAGCTTGCGATTGGTCAATTACCAGGATCTAAATATAATTGTACCAATGCATCGATCGCTAAATGCGGAAGCTATGTGCCTCATGATAATTTTTCTAAACGTGATGATGTCCTGACGAATATTGCTTTTAAACTTGATGGAAACGGCGAGCTCCTCATCATTCCAGGAGTGGATCCGACCAGCGATTCACCAGATACCAACTTCCTGTCATTTGATGCAAACTTTAAGTTTAGACCCCTTACCGCAGAAGAAAATGAAAACAAAGATAATCTAGGTAGCTATTTTAGTATCGCCAATGAAGATATTGATTCAGCCGGGGTATTAAAAACTTCGTCAATTAACTTTAACCGGATGGAAGGTCATTTGGGTGTCAAAGCAAAAGTTCGTGTCAGTGCAGATACAGTGACTTTGGATAATCAGGTCAAACTCAATTATGAAAATAATATTGCAACACCATTTAAAGCCAATTTTGCCATGGCGACCAATGGCAATATGCAAAACATGGCAAGTATTGCACTGACTGGTGGAACCATTCGTAGCACGATGGGAATCACACCACGTTAAAAATCAGGATGAGAAAAATGAAAAAAATAATATTAAAAAGTCTAGTGGTAGCTATGATGGGCCTAAGTGGTCAGGTATCTGCATTAACCTCATTGGAAGACCAAGAGCTCTCAGAAGTCAATGGGCAGGCTTTATTGTCAATGGAGGTTCAGTCTGGATTTAACCAGATAGATAATCTAGGAGCTACTTATGACCAGAGTAATATCTCATTTTATAAATTAGGCTTGGAAGCCGAGATGGAAATTAATGCCAATATAAAAAAGCTACAGCTCGGGTGTGGCGGTGTTAATGGTGCAACCGGCTGTGATATTGATATTGATCATATAGCCTTAAGTGGTAATCCTACAAATGGTGCGGATCGTGCCGCGACTTCAGCTCTGATTACTAATCCATTTGTACAATTTGCCATAAAAAATCCAAATCAGGCATCTACACGTGAAGTTTTAGGTTTCCGTTTAAGTGCGGAAAAGATTTCAGGTCTATTGACAATGGGGACAGAAAATAGTGCTACACCAAATGGTATTAACAGTTTCAGTGGTTATATGAAAACAAAATCTTCATCAGGAGTTGCAACAACCGCTCCTCGTGTCATGGATTATGCTGCAACTGGAATGAATATTGAGGGCACGGTAAAAGGCACTATATTAGGTCAACCATTACCTCAGGATTTACATTACACATCTAGCAATTATGCTTTGCAGTTAAATTCTACAACAGCACCTTTTACTATTCCTGCTACGATAGTGTCAGGAACAAGAATGAAAGAAGTTGTACTAAAAGGGACAGGGACAGTAGGTCGTATTGATTTTAAAGGACCATTAAAAGCAGAATTATTGGATGGAGCATTAAAATTAGATAAAGATATTACAGGCTACTTAACCGGGCTACAGACAGACATTACCGTTAAACAAAATCTCGGACTTATTCATGCTTTATATTTAAATAATCCAGCTTCACTCTCCTTGCAATCCCAAAGCATCTTATGGCCTGGTGCAGCAGTCGCGGCAAAACAAGGGTGGTGGCTGGCAATGGAAGATGAAGTAGATTTAGGAAGTATTTCACCTTCATATAGTGTGCCAATTTCAGATGCTGTTTTAAAGCAAACCATTGCAGGAATTAACCATGATTTAACCACTAATGTGCGAGATTGTGGAAGTCTGGTTTTTGGTTGTGTGCTAGGGGGTGCGCTTGATGTAAAGGAAATTAAAAATCCTACGCTACTTGATTTCCCTTTAACTAATTTAACTTTACAAGGCCAGAATTTTAAACCGAACTGCTTTGGTGGACATAAATTCTGCTAAATTTAATTATAAAAAATCCCGCATTAAGCGGGATTTTTTATAAGAAAGCCAAATTATTTAGCAATTTTTGCCAATAATTCTTCTTTCGAGATATTTGCTGATTCAGCATCACGGCGGCCTTTATATTCAAAAGTACCTGCATCCAAACCTTTCTCACCAATCACGATACGGTGTGGAATACCTGTCAGCTCAAGATCAGAGAATTTCACGCCCGGACGTTCGTTACGGTCATCAAGTAATGCGTCAAAACCTGCAGCTTGTAATTCAGCATAGAGTGCTTCCGCAGCTTCCATAGTTCGTGGAGATTTGTGTGCATTCATCGGCACAATAGCAACTTCAAACGGTGCAATGGCAGTTGGCCAGATAATGCCCTTCTCATCAAAGTTCTGCTCGATTGCAGAGGCCACCACACGCGTTACACCAATACCATAACAACCCATGGTTACAGTGAATGGTTTGCCATCTTCACCCAAGACTTTACAACCTAAAGCTTCAGAGTATTTTTGACCCAATTGGAAGATATGCCCCACTTCGATACCACGTTTGATTTGAAGCGTACCTTTACCATCTGGAGATGGATCGCCTTCAACCACGTTACGTAGGTCATAAACTTCAGTGAACTGCGCATCACGTTCCCAGTTTACACCTGTTGCGTGTTGATCTGCTGCATTTGCACCCGCAACAAAATCAGACAATACCGATGCTGCACGATCAACAATGACGGTGATACCTTTTTCGACCAGACCTTGAGGACCGACAAAGCCAGCAGTTAAGCCAAGGGCTTGAAGTTGTTCTTCAGTAGCAAATGTCAAAGGTGCAGCAATTAAAGGATGTTTTTCAGCTTTAATTTCATTCAGTTCGTGATCACCACGAAGGAATAAAGCAATGACAGGTGCCTCTTGACCTTCTTCCGTTACAACACCTTGAACCAATAACGCTTTCACTGAATGGGCAGGATCAATACCTAAGAATGCTGATACATCCGCAATGGTTTTCTGATTTGGCGTATCTACCAGTTTGAGTTCTTGTGTCGGTGCTGCACGCTCACCGACAAGTACTGCTTCTGCCATTTCAATATTGGCTGCATAGTCAGATTCAGTCGAGAAAGCGATATCATCTTCACCGCTTGAAGCCAGTACGTGGAATTCGTGAGAACCTGAACCACCGATTGAGCCAGTATCTGCTTGTACTGGACGGAAATCTAAACCAAGACGGGTGAAGATTTTGCAGTAGGCTGCATACATGTCGTCGTAAGTTTGTTGCAGTGATTCCTGGTTAGCATGGAAAGAGTAGGCATCTTTCATGATGAATTCACGTGAACGCATTACGCCAAAACGTGGACGAATTTCGTCACGGAATTTGGTTTGTACTTGGTAAAAGTTTGCAGGCAATTGCTTGTAGCTTTTTAATTCGTTACGTGCAAGATCAGTGATCACTTCTTCATGCGTTGGGCCCAAAACAAATGGGTTGCCATGGCGGTCGTTGAAGCGTAAAAGTTCAGGACCGTATTGTACATAACGACCTGATTCTTCCCATAAAGATGCAGGTTGAGTCACCGGCATATAGACCTGAAGTGAACCGACTTTATCCATTTCTTCGCGAACGATCGCTTCAACTTTATTTAATACGCGAACGCCCATCGGCAACCAGGTGTATAGACCTGAAGCCAACTTACGAATCATACCGGCACGAAGCATCAGCTGATGGGAAATAACCTCAGCATCGTTCGGGGTTTCTCTTAACGTTGCAAATAAAAAGCGACTCGCGCGCATGGAAACTGTCCTAAAAAATTAAGCGTTAAAGCAGGGATTATACAATAAAAAATGAGGTGAGCATTTGGGAATGTCACCTCATTGTGTTGCATTAAATTATGCCATGATTTTACGTGCCTGACGCAGTATAAAATTCTTAAAGTCATCCAGGTAAGTAAAGATCACCGGCACCACCACCAAGGTCAGCAGGGTAGAGGTAATCACGCCACCAATCACCGCATGCGCCATCGGTGCACTTTGTTCGCCACCTTCACCTAGCCCTAGGGAAAGTGGAACCATGCCCATGACCATGGCACTGGTGGTCATCAGAATAGGACGCAAACGGGTTTTACCAGCGGCAATAATCGCATCATAACGGTCTTCGCCGCGGTCCATGGCCTTCTTGATGAAGTCGATCAGCAGAATCGCATTCTTGGTCACCAGTCCCATCAGCATGATAATGCCGATAATCGAGAACAGGTTCATGGTTGAGTTAAACAGGAACAAGGCCAGAAATACGCCAATCAGCGACAATGGTAGTGAGGCCATAATTGCCGCAGGATGGATAAAACTGTTGAACTGCGAACCGAGCACAATATAGATAAAGACAATCGACAGGGTAATCGCAGTCAGGGCATAACCTGCGGATTCTGCCATGTCGGCATTGGAGCCTTGAGTATCGAAACTATAACCCGGTGGCATATCAAAATTTTCTTGCAAGCGGCTGATATCCGTACCAATGTCGCCTGCAGGACGTCCTGAAGTATTGGCCTCGACCAGAACTTCTCGTGCCAGATCACGTCGGTTAATTTGCGAAGCACCGAGTTTTTCTTCAAATTTGGCCACGCTCGAAAGCGGAACCAGAATCGGTTGATTATTGGCATCAGTTTTATTCGAGTTGATATACATGTTCTGTAAATCGCTAGGCAAGCTGCGCTGGTCTTCGGTCAGGCGCAGATTCACATCATAGGTTTCACCTTTTTCATCCTGCCAGGTCGTGACATCATCACCGGCAATCAGCGGACGCACTACATTGGCAATCTGATTGACCGATAAACCTAAATCACTGGCCAAGACGCGATTGATCTGTACATCAAGAGTCGGCTTGGGTTCTTTTAATGAAGTTTCCAGATCGACAATGCCATTAATCTTCGCCATTTCCGTCATAAAGCGATCGGAAATTTTTTGCAGTTCATCCAGATCCGGGCCTTTGATCGAAATCATGATCGGCTTCTGGCCACCTGAAACGGTTTCATCGGCGGATGCCACCGAGGTAATGCTGATTCCTGCAACCGATTGTAGACGCTGGCGGAATTCATTATTCAGGTCATTCAGGGTCTTTTCACGTTCGGTACGCGGCGTTACAGTCACCCGTAAACTGACATGGTTTTTACCGCGGTCAGTTGCGCCATTAATCACCCCATAAGTGGCTTTGACATCCGGATGCTGACGAATAATCTGATCCACCTGCTGCAGTTTGACTTGTGAATATTCAAGCGATGAATCGACCGGTGTTTCAAACTTGATCCGGATTTCGCCTTTATCCGGAACCGGTACAAATTCTGTACCAATCAGCTTGGATAAACCCAAAGCACCAAATAATGAAGCCGCAGCAATCATTAAGGTAATCAATCTGAAGCGCAAGGCCAGTTTTAATAATTTTTCATAGACATGGCTTAAATTGTCTAATTTGCCTGAAATCCAGTTAAAGAAGCGTTTGATTCGGCCCGGCTTTTTATTTGGATCTTTCTTCTTTTCTGCCCAATGCGCAGATAGCATCGGATCTAGAGTAAAACTGACAAACATGGAAATCAGAACGGCGGTACTTACTGTCACACCGAACTGATAAAAGAAACGCCCAATAATTCCGCCCATAAAGGCAACAGGCAGGAATACGGCAACAATGGTCAATGTCGTGGCCAGTACGGCTAAGCCAATTTCTTTGGTGCCATCGAGCGCGGCAGTGACATGATCTTTGCCCATATCGGCATGCCGGACAATATTTTCACGCACCACAATCGCATCATCGATCAACAGACCAATACTCAAGGACAGCGCCAGCAAAGTCATCATATTGATGCTAAAGCCAAAGGCCCAGATAAAGGTTAAGGTGCCCAAAAGAGCAATCGGCAGGGTTAAGCCGGTAATCACGGTTGAACGGAAAGAACCCAGGAATAGCAGGACAATCAGTACAGCCAGTACCGCACCTTCAATAATGGTGCGGGCTACATCGCGAATGGTGCCGCGGATACTTTTGGAGGAGTCCACCACCACTTGTAAAGTGGTACCTTGCGGAAGCTGCGCCTTGATGCTTTCTAAAGCTGCGTAGCTCTTGTCGACTACTTCAATGACGTTTGCGTCTGAACTGCGCAGAATATCAATTGCGACTGCGGTTTTGCCATTTAGAAAAGCAGCGGATTCCAGCTCGGCCTGACTGTCTTGAATATTGGCCACTTGTCTCAGGAAAATCGGTACGCCGTTTTTATTGGCAATGACCAGATCGCCGAAGGCGAGGGGATGCAAGACTTTGGAATTGATTTCAATGACCAGTTCCGAATTACCCGATTTAAGTGTCCCCCCCGGGACTTCGATATTCTCGGCCTTTAAGGTATTGATGACACTGTCCACACCGATGCCAAAGGCTTGTAGTTTTTGCGGTTGCACCTGAATCCGGATCTGGCGCTGTGCATCACCCAGCAGATTAACCGTTCCGACCCCAGGGACTGTGCGCAGTTGTGGCACAATCCGCTGATCCAGATAAGAACTGAGCGCTTTTACATCCATATTGTCGGATTCAAATACGATCGACATCACCGCATTCGCCGTCGGATCATAACGTTCAACAATCGGTTCCTGAATTTCATCACGAAATTCAGCAGTCACAGAGGCGATTTTATCCCGCACATCCTGAGCTGCTGTGGTCGATGTTACATCCAGATTAAATTCGGTGGTGATGATGGATAGGCCTTCACTAGACTGGGAAATCACCTGTTTTAAACCGGAAATGGTATTGATCTGATCTTCGAGTTTCTTGGTGATTTCCGATTCAACCGTTTCCGGAGAAGCGCCTGGATAATTGGTATAGATCACCACAAAAGGGAAATCGACATCAGGAAATTCTTCAACGCCCATCCGCTGCCAGGAAGCCAGTCCCAGTACCATCAAACAGAACATCATCATGATGGTGAAAACCGGATACTTCACACTAATTCGGGTAAACCACATGTCAATGATCCTGTATGAATGGTTTTAGTTGGCGCGAAGGGTGACAGTTTTTTGCAGATCGGCTTCGCTAAACTTAACCCGGCTGACCTGATCGCTGCTCTCCAGTCCTTGAACCACGGCAATGTTGTCGCTATAACGCTGTTCTAGTACCTGAACATTGACTTTGATAATTTTATTCTGGCGTATTATCCAGACATAAGGTTTATTCTGAATGTCTTGAATAGTATCTAATGGAATCAGCTGGCCAGAAATCTGTTGTGAACTCAGAATGTTGCCTTCAACGAAGGAGCCGATACTTAGCGAAGGAATGGTTTCATTCGGCGTGGCAAAGAATTCGATCTGGCGACTGGCCTGATCTGCAATGGGGGAAATCCGGCTAATTACGGCAGTGAGCCGATTTGGATTACCTTGAATGTTGTATTCGACCTGACTGCCCAGTCTTAAACCTGATTGCAGATCACTAGGTACGCGTGCTTGAATTTCCAGCCGTTTCGGATCGACAATTTCAAACAGGGTTTGTCCAATGGCAACGGTTTGACCCGGTTCAACCTGACGTTGCGTAATCACGCCACTGATCGGACTGGTCATGGTGCCATCACGATCGGCTTTCTGGGCAATATCGACATTGGCTTGCTGGGCGCGGACATTTTCAAGCTGGGCCTGATAATCGACCTGACTTTGTTCATATTCTACTTTTGAAATAAACCCCTGATCGAGCAGACGCTTTTTACGCTGCATCATGTTGTGCGCCTGATTGGCTTGCGCTTGAGTAGAGGCCAGATTTGCACGTGCCTGTGCCAAGCGGGCTGCATTGTCCTGATTATTCAGGCGTACCAGCACCTGTCCTTTAGAAACCGTTTGACCTACCTGCGCGTTTACGCTGGTAGCAGTAGCAGAGACCTGTGCTTGTATGCTGCTTTGATTGACTGCACGAATAGTGCCGGTGAATGCAGTTTTTTGAACTGAATTGCCAGATTGAACTGCAACTAGATCTTGAGGAATGACTTCAATGGATTTGGGTGTTTCTGCTTGCTGTACGGGTTCATTTTTATCACAAGCCACTAAAAACATATTTAAGCAAAGTGCACTCATGATCAGGATAGAGCGCGGGGAAGGCATATTTAAATCATGAGAATGCTGTGCAGTTTGCATAAGAGTCCTTTTAGCTGGCTGTGAATCAAAACCACAACCAGCTATTTGTATTTATTCAAGTGCTTTTAAACGGGCGATAATTTTGTCGTATTCTGCTTCCAGATTTCGATAACGACTTTGTAAAGACTGAATATTTTCTTTTTGGGAAACGAGATTTTTCTGGTTGTTGTCTAGCATGGTTTTTAGATGTGCCGGTGTGGTTTTACCTTTACGTAAATATTCACGTTCCTGACGTACGAACATGACCCGATCTTTTTGCAGTTGCTTCATTTGTTCTTGCTGAAAATCAATCTGTTTTTTTAACTGGACCAGGCTATCGTTTTTTTTCTGTAAAGCGGTCTGGCTATTGTTATAAGCACGCTTGAGTTTATGATCTTCGGCAATTCGCTGCGCCTGTTGGGCACGTTGTGGCGCTTGCCTGATATCCGCTTCGGCATTATAAGGACGGGCACGCTTAATCACCTGCATATTCTGGTCAAGTGCTTCATAGCCATAACGGATATGATTTGGCGTGACATTAGTACTGATATTGGCCACACCCTTGCTGTCATAATAACGATACCAAGTGGCTTTTTGCGGGAGTTGGTTACTACTCGCACACGTTAAGCTCACCTGTAACAGTAGCAGCACAACAACAATGAATTGACCAGTCATTTTATTTTTATCAATGACAGCAAGTTTTCTTAAAAACTGACTCATCATTGGCTCCCCGAATTTAAAGTTGACTAAATTACTTATTTTAAAGTAATAATCTTGTTATATTAGACTTAAATTTATCAATAAAAAACTACCGTTAGTCAAAAAAAAAACCAATAACGATAAGAAAATGTGAAGCTGTTATTAAAAATAAATGATTTTGTCTACTTGTGTAGAAAATGTTCATTGATAATACAAGTGACTTTATGTTAAAAATGTTTATCGATCGTAATAAAATAATCCTATGAGCCTTATGGCATATAGTTTCTAAAATGGGAAGGGTTAAACAAATGGACGATAAATTCCAAAATCTAAAAATTATGGTTATTGATGACTCAAAGACCATTCGTCGTACTGCGGAAACTCTTCTTCAACGCGAAGGTTATGAGGTCATTACTGCAGTAGACGGTTTTGAGGCTTTGTCAAAAATTGCCGAAGCAAATCCAGATATCGTTTTTGTAGATATTATGATGCCGCGCCTAGATGGTTACCAAACCTGCGCCTTAATCAAAAACTCTCAGAATTACCAGAATATTCCTGTGATTATGCTATCAAGTAAAGATGGCTTATTTGATCAGGCCAAAGGTCGTGTCGTGGGTTCAGATGAATACCTGACCAAACCTTTTAGTAAAGATGAATTGCTCAATGCAATCCGTAACCATATTAGTGCTTAATATTTGATTTTTTTGGGGAATTGGCATGGCACGTATCCTAATTGTGGATGACTCACCGACAGAAACTTTTCGCTTTAGAGAGATTCTTTCTAAACATGGCTTTGAGGTGATTGAAGCAGCCAATGGCGCAGATGGCGTCACCATGGCACAGGCAGAATTGCCGGACCTAGTCCTGATGGATGTGGTTATGCCGGGCGTGAATGGTTTTCAGGCGACCCGCCAGATTGCACGTGGTGCAACGACCAAACATATTCCAATCGTGATTGTGAGTACTAAGGATCAGGCCACTGACCGTGTATGGGGCAAGCGTCAAGGCGCAGCGGATTATCTAACAAAACCAGTCGATGAAAAACAATTAATAGATGTAATTAAGCAGCACCTCAATGCAGGATAAGCTCTATGGCAGCAAATGGATTTATCGAATTGCTTCGCATTGCGAAACGGGGGAATAAAAACTACGTTTCCAATGGCAATGAAGTTAACCGATGGTCGGGCATTGCTTTTGAGATGATGGGGCAATATTTTGTTGCCCCGCTGGGGGAAGTATCAGAAGTGATTTATCCCCCAGAATATACGCCGGTACCCAAGACGCAAGCATGGGTGTTGGGTCTGGCGAATATCCGGGGAAGACTGTTATCGGTTTCTGATCTGACGCAGTACGTATCAGGGCAAAGCAGTCAATTTTCACCGACTCAAAAAGTATTATGTATCAACCATAATGACCAGTATGTGGGTTTGGTCGTAGATCAAGTTTTGGGTATACAACATTTCAATAAGAAAAGTTTCTTTTCGAAGAAATCTGAATTGGATAAAAACTTACAAGAATATTGTCAGGGGTTTTTCCATCAGCACAACCAGCAGTGGCATGTGTTTTTATTCAGTCGTCTGTTGCAAAATCCAAAATTTATGAACGCATCTATAAAATTTATAAATTAAATGTCGCGCTCGAAACTAAGCAAGGCGTCAACCGGGGAGAGGCTGCATGGGCTTTAAACTTAAAAAGAAAAATACAGGTGAGAGCACTGGCCGCAAAGGCGGTAATGCTTTTTTAGCTAAGATTCAAACGCAAGTAGATCAGTTATCACGTGTCTTCGGTGATAGTGAGAAATCAAAACCGCTGATCTATGGAGCAGCAGGCTGTCTTTTAGCCGCACTGATCACTTTATTGTATCTTTTTTATAGTGTTCCACGTACCAATGAACTCACTCAAAGTCTGGGTGATTTGCGTCTCCTCTCGCAAACGATTTCGCGCCAAGCGACTGAAGCGACAGCTTCGGGTACGCCTGAGGCCATGAAGAACCTGACTGATTCGCAAAAAGCTTTTGCTGAAAACCTTGAGACAGTTAAAAGTATTCACTCTAACAATGATGCTTTGCAAGCTGTTGATAAACAGTGGACAGAAGTATCCAGCAGTATTGATCTGATTACCTCGCAACAAAAGATTATTAACCAGTTATACGACACCAACATCGCGATTGGTGAAGCGATTCCGGGGATTCAGGCGGAATATAACTTGATGGTCGACCAGATGGCACGTCAAGATATGCCATCGAACCAGGTGGTTATTGCCAAAAACCAGGTATTCATTGCAGAACGTATCTTACGTTCAATCAGTTTGGTACTGACAGGTAATGATGGTTCACGTGAATCTGCGGATGACTTCAGTGCCGATACCGAAACTTTTGGTTCTTATCTGAATGCACAGTTAAATGGTTCTGCTGAACTGGGTGTACAGCGTATTGCTGATCCAACCCTGCGTGAATCTCTGGAAGGCATCAAGGCTGAATATGATGACGTACTGGAATCTGCATCAGCGATTATTCTGAAAAACTCTACACAGATCGTAAAAGTTCGTCAGGCAGCCGCATCTATTTTTTCTCAATCTGATGTGCTTTTGGACAACCTGAATAAATTATCGGGTAACTCAGGTCTTAAAACGGTTGTTCCGGCAGTCCTTCTGATCGCATTATTAGTCGGTTTCTTGCTGTGTGTATTCAAGTTACTTTCTCTGCGTGGCTTGTCGGATAAGCAGCGTGTAGGCCGTTTACAAGAAGAATATGACCGTAACCAGAATGCGATTTTACGTTTACTGGATGAGATCGCCGATCTTGCAGACGGTGACTTGCGTTCATATGCAACAGTATCTGAAGACTTTACTGGTGCAATTGCCGACTCGATTAACTTTGCGATTGACCAGTTACGTGACCTGGTATCGCGTATTACTGAAACTTCACAAGAAGTTGCGCAATATACTGCAACTACACAAAGCATTACCAACCAGTTAGCTGAAGCATCTGAGCATCAGGCACAAGAAATTGCTGGTGCTTCTGCAGCGATTAACGAAATGGCACTGTCGATTGACCAGGTATCTGCCAACGCCGATGAATCAGCGGTGGTAGCAGAGCGTTCAGTACAAATTGCTGCAAACGGTGCGGATGTCGTACATCGCTCGATTGAGGGTATGGACACGATTCGTGAACAGATTCAGGAAACTTCAAAACGTATTAAACGTTTGGGTGAATCTTCTCAGGAAATTGGTAACATCGTAGCCTTGATTAACGATATTGCTGACCAGACGAACATCCTGGCATTAAACGCAGCAATTCAGGCATCGATGGCCGGTGAAGCAGGTCGTGGTTTCGCAGTCGTAGCCGATGAAGTACAGCGTCTTGCGGAACGTTCAGCTTCTGCAACGAAGCAGATTGAAGGCTTGGTAAAAACCATTCAAACGGATACGAACGAAGCCGTTATTTCGATGGAACAAACTACATCGGAAGTTGTACGTGGTGCGAACTTGTCTAAAGATGCCGGTGTAGCACTAGATGAGATTCAAACAGTATCGAACAACCTTGCGAAACTGATTGCGAACATTTCTGATGCTGCGAAACTGCAGTCAGCATCTGCAGGTCATATTGCGACCACGATGAATGTCGTACAGGAAATTACTTCGCAAACCACCAGTGCAACCTTCGATACAGCACGTTCGGTATCTGAACTGGCAAACATGGCCGATGCATTACGTGAATCTGTATCTGACTTTAAACTACCAGAATAAAGTCAGACATGAGGGGGAAATGTGTCTTGACCGCGGTCGAGACACATTCAGAAAATACAGATAAAGCCTCGACAAGATGTACTTAACTTCAAACGTTAGGTATCGCGTGACGGTCACAATTAAGTTTGAGCGCCCTTCTTGGCGGCATAACGTAAGAAGCATGAGCTATGAAAGAAATATTAAAAAATTTAGTTGAAACGACAACGCTTCCTGAAGATAGTTATCTTGACCAAGATGCAGAAATTCTTGAAATTTTTGTTGAGGAAATCGAAGAAATCTTCGTTGAGTTAAATGCTTTATTTCCAGAATGGTTGAGCAATCCAGATCATCAAGAAAATCTGAAGACCATTCGCCGCCATTTTCACACCCTGAAAGGTTCAGGCCGCATGGTCGGGGCAAAATCGGCAGGGGAAATGGCCTGGGCGGTTGAAGATACCTTAAACCGGGTTTTGTCCGGTTCGATTCAGCTAACACCGACGGTGCAAAAATTTGCCCAAGCGGTACTGAATGTCTATCAATATGCTTTATATCCAAAATTCAAACATGTACAGCAATTGGATCTCGACCTGCGTCCAATGGTGCTCTTGGGACAACAATTACAACAACAAATTTCGCCTGAACCTGCATTGGAAGAATTACTGGCATTGGCAGATCATTTGACCGCTGAAGGTCAGATGACAGGTCTTGAGCTTGCAGACAATGAGCCAAGTGAAGTTGAGCTAACAATAGCGCCAGTAGAAGTACCGGTTCGCAGTGATATCGAAGAAACTGTGGCGATCTTTATTGAAGAAGCAGAAGAGCATCTGGATACGATTGTTACCTTCCTTCGCACTGAAGATGAAAAATCACAAGATTATAATGCGCTGATTCGTGCGATTCATACTTTGCGCGGCAGTTCATCCATGGCGCAGATTGACCAGATTTTTGAGGCCAGCTCTAAAGTAGAGCATCTGTTCAAAACCTTGCTACAAGATGAAATTGTCTCAACCTCAAAAGAAACCGCTTTACTGATTCAGTATGCTGAGTTTGTCAGTGACTATCTGCATTTGCTACGTCAGGGCAATACTGCAAAACTGGATGCGGTATATGCCACCTTTGAGCGTGTCTGGAATGATTATGGCTTTGCAGTTACTGAAACCAATAGCATTCAGACGCAAGGTTTGGTGTCTAAACTGGTTGAGCTGGATATTGATCTGTTATTGGATGCCGAGTTTGAATTTGATAAACGCGCCCAAGTCGATTATCCGGAATATATTCAGGCACTCAGCCAGCAGGCTGCAGAATTGCTGGCACATACAGAAAGCCGGGCAGCCCAAGGAATTCATGAATTCACTGCCGATCTGAAATCGGCTTATGATGCGCTACTTGAAAAGCCAGTGCTGCTAAACAGCGATTATGCGTATGAGCTGTTCGCACAGGCACACCAGGAATTTCTTCATTTATTTGATACCCTGGCCGCAGGACAGCGCGTCATTCTGAATGATGAGATTCAAAAAATACTCAGTGAACTGTCTGCATTTGTGCAGCAGGATCTCGAGATATTTGCTGAAGATACTAGTAATCAGAATATTGAGCTAAGCTCAGAGGCCACACAAGTGGCTGAAACTGTCGCGCCTGGCAGTGTCGATTTTGCTGGTTTGAGTCAACGCATCGCTGCAGATCGTCAGCAGCAGCAAAGTACTGAAACCAACCGTGATTTTGATGAAGAATTATTAAGTATCTTCCTGGAAGAAGCGGATGAATTGCTCGCAGGCATTGATGAAGATCTGAATACCTGGAGCAAAAAACAGGATGATACGACTTCACTGAACAATCTGATGCGTCATTTGCATACCTTAAAAGGTGGTGCAAACATGATTGCAGCTTCGCATATCGGTTTGATTGCGCATGAACTAGAAAGTATTTATGAGCGGGTGATCCGTCAGCAAATTGCCGTGACACCTGCTTTAATCCAGATTATCCGTCTGGTACAGGACAACGTTTCCGATCGTATTCAATCCATTCGGGAAGACGGTATTGATTATCCTGCACCAGAAGCGATTGCGATTTTGCAAAATATTCAGGCGCTGGTTTCTGGACAAGCTGTTGCTGCTGTGGAGAGCGCGAACACTGTAGCTAAAGTTGTAGAGGTCGAAGCGACATCAATTCCTGAACCGCAACTTGAAGAGTCAGCAACGACTGAACAGCCTGCAACTGATCTGGCTGAAGCTGAAGAATTACTGGAAATCTCTAAGTCTTCTGAGGCTATTGAAGACACACCAGTAGAACGTTCTGAAGAAGACGAACTGAAATCGATTGTTGAAGAATCTTTTCTGGAAGAATCCGAAGAGATTCTGGCGAATGCCGAGAAGCTCCTCAATCAATGGTTTGATCAGCGTAGTGACCGTAGTTTATTGCTGCAATTACAGCGTGCTGCCCACAGTATCAAGGGTGGCGCACGTATGATTGATGTTGAAGAAGTGGCCAGTATTGCCTATGAGCTGGAAACGACTTTCGAACAGTTTGCGGTCTACCAATTTAACTCGAATGCTTATGATGGCTTATTGCAGAAAACGCTGGTTTGGTTAAGACAGGCGATTTTCCAGCGTGACTATAACGGTTTTGATCAGCTGTACAGCAGTCTGAAAAAGATTGCTTATGTGGACGTTACTGCGCAATTGCCTGAGCGTCTGGCGAAAACAGATAATCTGGTGGTCAGCACCGACTTCGGCTTTGTTGAAGGTGATGGTACTGAACCGCCACAGATGATGGGTGAGTGGGCGAATAGCGGCACCAGCGATAGTAATAACGAGATGATCCGTATCTCTGCTGATCTGGTCGAGAAGATGATTGACCTGTCCGGTGAGAACTCGATTAACCGTTCGCGTATCGAGATGGACCTAGGGCAGCTTGGCAATACCTTGAACGAGATGGAATTGGCGATCAAGCGTCTTGCTGATCAGTTACGTCGAATGGAAGGCGAGCTGGAATCACAGATTATTGCCAAACACGGTTCAGAGAACTCGCGCTATGCTGACTTTGACCCGCTGGAAATGGACCAGTATTCGTCGCTCAACCAGCTGTCTAAATCACTGGCAGAATCTGCATCAGATTTGGTCGACTTCAAGAGTACACTGGCCGACAAGATTCGCGAAACTGAAGGTCTGTTATTGCAACAATCCCGTATTCAGGCCGAGATTCAGGAAAGCCTGATGCGTACCCGTCTGGTTCCATTTGATCGGATGTTGCCGCGTTTACAGCGTATCGTGCGTCAAACCTCGACCACCTTGAACCGTCCTGCAGAACTGATCGTACAGAATACCGAAGGTGAACTGGATCGTAACATTCTCGAGCGTCTGGTCACCCCATTTGAGCATATGCTGCGTAACGCGATTGACCATGGTCTGGAAGATACTGCAGATCGTATCGCACTGAACAAGCCGGAAGTCGGTTCTATTGTCTTGAACATCAGCCGTCAGGGAACCGATGTAATCGTGTCCTTTAGTGATGATGGTAAGGGGATCGATGCGGAGAAAATTCGTGAAAAAGCGCTGAGTCTGGATCTAATCAAAGCGGATCAAGTCATTGATCAGGAAGAAATCCTGCAATTTATCTTCCATCCTGGTTTCAGTACCGCGAAAGCAGTGACCCAGATTTCTGGTCGTGGTGTCGGTCTGGATGTGGTACAAAGCGAGATCAAATCACTGGGCGGCCATGTGTCAGTGAGCTCGGAACTGGGCAAGGGTACGGTCTTTACGATTCGCGTACCGACGACCGTAGCGGTCAGCGATGCCTTGATGGTGAAAGTGGGCGATCAGCAATATGCGATTTCTCTGGCGCAGATTGACCGAATTGTGCGTATTGCACCGACCACATTGGAAAGCTATTTCAACAGTAAAGATGACTATTTCAAGATCGATGGCGCAAACTATAAGCTGCGTTATCTGTCTGAGTTTGTTGGCAACCAGCCGATTCCACGTCTGAATAATGTTGGTCATTCATTGCCGGTGCTGTTGATTAAAGGTAATAGTGGTCAAACCATTGCCTTGCTGGTCGATCAGTTGGTCGGTTCACGAGCGCAGATTGTAGTAAAACCGATTGGACAGCAGTTTGCCAACGTCGGGGTAGTGGCCGGTGCCACGATTCTGGGTGATGGTCAGGTCTGTCTGATTCTCGATGGACAGAATGTTGCCCGCCAGATTCAGGCGACACAGCGTATCAAACAACTGAATGATCAGCGTGATGGTTCGCGTAATTCCAATGCACGTCGTCTGGTGATGATTGTCGATGACTCGGTGACTGTACGTAAAGTGACGTCGCGTCTGCTGGAACGTCAAGGCTATGATATTGTCACTGCCAAAGATGGTGTGGATGCGATCGAGCAGCTTGAAAACGTCAGACCGGATCTGATGTTGCTGGATATCGAAATGCCACGTATGGACGGTTTCGAAGTGACCAATCTGGTTCGTCACCATGATATTCACCGTGACTTGCCGATTATCATGATTACCTCACGTACCGGTGAGAAGCATCGTGAACGTGCATTCAGCCTAGGTGTAACACATTATATGGGTAAACCGTTCCAGGAAGCGGAACTGTTGGCCAATATCCAACAACTGATTGCTGAAAAACAGGGGTAATATATGAGTCAGACCAATTCAAGCAATAAAATGGCTGATCAGATTAGCCAGCAGGAACTTCAGCATTTGATTACGGTATCGACCGGATTTATTGATGCCTATATTATTGATTGTCATGGCAAAGATCCGATGTTATTGCCACAAAACATTGTCTTGTCAGCACTGGATAGTAATACCCAGGTTAAGATAGTGGAGTGGCATGAAGCCCAATTGCCGGTCTATGCAGTGAATGATCCTTCACGTCAAAATGGGGTGGCATTGGTGATTGAGGGTGATGAAATCACTCAGCGCTTTGCCTTGATGTGCAATGAAATGCCGAAAACCATCCGGATCCGTATTTCTGAAGTGGTCGATGTCGATCAGCCGGTGAATGATCCTGCCATCTTTCAATATGTGCGCATGAACGAACAGCTGTTCCATATTCCGAATATGACGAATATTCAGGCTGCAATCGGGCCGTAATTCAAACTATAAAATATAAAAAAGGAACTTCATGGAGTTCCTTTTTTATTACGTCATCTATTTATTTAATTCCCAAGTAAGTTGACCAAGATCTGCTCATAAATTTCAGCCAGTGGCTCTAGGTCTGCAATATCGACATGTTCATTGATCTGATGAATCGTGGCATTTAATACGCCAAGTTCCAGAACTTGTGCACCTGTAGGCGCAATAAAGCGGCCATCTGAGGTGCCACCCGAAGTCGAGAGTTCGGTTTCAGTCCCTGTCACATTCAGAATGGCGGTTTTAGCTGCATTTACCAGGTCACCGACCGGGGTCAGGAAAGGCAGGCCAGATAAAGTCCAGGAAACATCATAGTCCACACCATGACGATCCAGAATTTCCAGTGTACGGGATTTAAGTTCTTCGGCAGTCACTTCAGTTGAATAACGCCAGTTGCACAATAGGTTCATGGTGCCGGGAACAACATTGGTTGCGCCTGTACCTGCATTGATATTGGAAATCTGGAAGGTCGTCGCCGGGAAATATTCGTTGCCATGATCCCAGACTGTGTCGCACAGTTCAGCAATCGCTTTAGAGGCGGTATGAATCGGATTCACGGCCAGATGCGGATAAGCCACATGACCCTGTTTGCCTTTGACTGTGAGATTGGCATTCAAAGACCCACGACGGCCATTTTTAACAATATCACCTAGTTTGTTAGTGCTTGAAGGTTCACCAACCAGACACCAAGTGATTTTCTCATTACGTGCTTCCAGTGTTTCAATCACTTTCACCGTGCCATTAATCGACGGGCCTTCTTCATCTGAAGTAATCAGGTAGGCAATTGAACCTTTATGATTCGGATATTTTTCAACAAAACGTTCTGTTGCGACTACCATGGCTGCCAAAGCCGTCTTCATATCGGCACTGCCACGACCATAAAGTTTGCCTTCACGGATTTCAGGTAAGAAAGGATCTGAGTTCCAGGCATCCAGATTCCCCGTTGGCACGACATCGGTATGGCCAGCAAAACAGAAGACCGGACCTTCTGTGCCTTTGCGTGCCCAGATATTATCTACATCTTCAAAGCGCATGGATTCAATATTGAAGCCAATCTTCTTTAAACGTTCAGCCATGATGTTCTGGCAGTCATGATCAATCGGTGTGACAGAAGGCTGACGTAATAGTTGCAGGCTTAAATCGAGGGTAGCGGAAGAGCTCATACGGTATTCAACAGTCGATAGTTTTTTCGGTTCTATAATAGGCGAATATAGGCTTGAATGTGAATGACTGATATAAAAAAACCCTATCTGAGATAGGGTTCTGTGAGCATTTAGGAAAAAACTAGTTTTGACGGATTTCGTCAGAAGTTTTTTCAGCAGTATTGGTTACCGCATCGCCAGCCTTAGACACATCTTTGCCCATGCCTTTTACAGTGTTACAGCCAGTCAATACAAAAGCCATCATTAATGAAGCAGCAAGAATTTTTTTCATCATCATCTCCGTATAATCAATAATAAAATTATTATGATGTGGGACCTAGAGTAGAAAATATACGCGCTAAAAAATATGTGGTTTTCATAGTGCTTCGGTTAATAAATGTAATGCATTATAGGGGTTTATGCGATGGATGCTGGATCAGCACCGGATTGCGATACATATAAAAGTCATTGCTATCGACCATCTTATAGAGGCCATCTGTCCACCAGATCGCAGCTGAACTGCTCGGCCGGGCTTGCGGATAAATCCATTCATGCCGTTGCAGACGATAGAAACCGTGCTGTGCAGCAGGAATATGCTGTCCCCATACGCCCAGACGACGCTCGGTATTGATCCATGAGGGAATTGGCTGATCGGCATGATGTGTAGGCAAATATAGCTGTCCCTTGAGGACGCAATACCGTTTTTGAATGGGATGCTGCAAAGCCTCATCAAACTGGAATTGTTTTTGTGTGAAATGTTTCATTTTTCTGATTAAAGTATCGGTGCGGTTCAGGCCATACCAATGCGGCAGACTAAAATCGGCTTCGGCCAGATAATACTTCAATGCCACTTCCCAATGTTCAATTTGTCCTGTAGCAGTATTCAATAGCAGAAAATCCAGCTCACCCAAGGTCTTGGCACCCTCAATTTTTTGCAGACTATGGCCAAGCAGTCGATAGGTGTGATAAGCATCATCGAGTAACCAGAACCAGACCAGCATTTCAAAACGCAGCCCTAAACGCGTGCTTTTTAGTTGCTGCACAAATTCGATTAATTCTTCTGGATGCTGATCAAGAAATTCCAAGCGTGGATGATAACGGCTAAGATGTTGCTGCCAGGTTTGGCTGTCATGCAGTTCAAAACGATGTATGAGCTCAAGTTCATCTGGAACATGGGACAAGATATTCGGACTGCCAACAGCAAATGCCAGTTGACGCACCAGAGGATGTTGATAACGTTGCCATGCTTCTACAAGATTTTGGTTTAAATTGGAAAAGGGCATAGTACAACCTGTGAAAAGTGCAGAAATACAACGGACAGTATCGGAAAACGCTTTATACTACCTGAATTCTGCGGCTAGGGTTGATGTATGAAAGTGTTGTTTTGGCGAAGTCTGGTGGTGCTGTTTGTGATCCTGGGCTTTATCGGTGCAATCCTGCCGGGTATGCCAACAACGGTCTTTTTGATTCTGGCCGCCTGGGCCTCATCCAAAGGCTGGCCACAAATGGATGAGTGGTTATTGAATCATCCCAAATATGGTCCGACCTTAAGAGATTGGCGTGCCCACGGTACTGTACCGCGTAAGGCCAAATGGCTGGCCAGTATCATGATGCTGATCAGCGGGATCATCATGCTGTTTACTACTGCACCCTTGGCCGTAAAAGCCTTTACCAATATTACGATGCTGATCGTCGCGATCTGGTTATGGCGACGCCCTGAACCGAATCAGATCATTATTCAGCAAAATACAGTTGACCCAGAAAAGACAGATCTACCAACAGCGCCATCTGAAGATAATCAGTTAAACCCTATAAAGCCAAATAAAATAGAGTCTGAGAATAACAAGTCATGAATACCTTGCATCTGGATCAAGCCGATATCCTGATTGATCTTGCCCAACAAAAACTGTATCTGCCCCGTCTAAACAAGCAATATCTGATTTCCAGTGGCAAAAATGGCATTGGCGAAACTGAAAATAGTGGCCAGACTCCTCGTGGCTGGCACAAAGTCGCTGAAAAGTTTGGTCAGAATGCTCCCTTAAATAGTGTATTTGTCGCACGTCAGGCGACGGGTGAAATTTATAATCCCCAATTGGCAGCAGAATTTCCGCAGCGTGATTGGATCCTGACGCGCATTTTATGGCTGAGTGGCCTTGAGACAGGTTTTAATCAAGGGGAGGGCTGCGATACCTATCAGCGTTATATCTATATTCATGGCACTCCAGAAACCGAAAAGATGGGAGAGCCGCTGTCGCACGGCTGTATTCGTATGCGTAATCCGGAGGTCGCTGAATTATTTGACCTGATCAGTGAAGATGCACTGGTTTATATCTCAGAACAGACATTAGATCTGGAAAAACTAAATGTTTCGAAAAGCGAATAAAAGTTAGATTTTAAGATTATGTGAAAATGGTTTTGTTTTTATGGACTGAATCTGCTTGGTGGAGACAGCAGAAAAGATTGATTAATCTGATCCAGATGGTATTTTTATCGCATGGAATGGGTTAAATGATTATTTGAAGTTTAGATTTACTGGCATTTTCTGAATAAAAATAAATGACAGTTGAAAGATTACATGAACACAACGTCGAGTATTTTAAAGCTTTGTATAATCCTTAATCAGAATTGGAATATGTCGTGTGGTTAGACTGAAACTTCGCAGGGTAAAACACAAAATTTCGCTTCAATTTTCATTTTGAAAATTAAAAAATTTCGGTAGAGACTTAAAAAATAAACAAAAAGTGTTGTTTTTTTTAACAAACAACCTATTTTTTAATCACTCACACCTAAAAAGTGGAAAACATTCCGAAAAGCGTTTGACAGGCTGTGCAGATTCTCTATAATGCACCCATCAAACGATGATAGACGTTTAGAAAGGGCGCTTAGCTCAGTTGGTAGAGCGTCTGCCTTACAAGCAGAATGTCGGCGGTTCGATCCCGTCAGCGCCCACCAAGCTCTTTCATGTTGAGACCTTATAGTTGCAGCGGTAGTTCAGTTGGTTAGAATACCGGCCTGTCACGCCGGGGGTCGCGGGTTCGAGCCCCGTCCGCTGCGCCACTTTAAGATCTTGATTTTCGTTTGCCACAATAGCGACATTGTGTAAATGCAGCGGTAGTTCAGTTGGTTAGAATATCGGCCTGTCACGCCGAGGGTCGCGGGTTCGAGCCCCGTCCGCTGCGCCATTTATACGATAGATCTTTTGAGGGCGCTTAGCTCAGTTGGTAGAGCGTCTGCCTTACAAGCAGAATGTCGGCGGTTCGATCCCGTCAGCGCCCACCAGATTCTT
>DDAT01000034.1:0-3127 GCA_002332985.1 Acinetobacter lwoffii
TCATAATCTCTTAATGATCTTCTTAAAACCTCGTCAGTTTCAAGCTCCAACCCAATCACTTAACGTTTCGTTTCATGCATTGCGTTGGTGTGCTGCGTATTCTATACAGTTTCAAAACGAGCGCAAGGGCTTTTCTTAAAAATATTCAAAAAAACAAATCATGCGTTTATTTTTTAATCTAAAAGGCTATTTTTAACACTTTTTTGCGTTTTTCTAGCTAATTCCGCATGAAAAGTTTAAGCAAATGTTAATTTTCTAGCCTTCATCTCATAAAAAAAGATCACCTCAATGGTGATCTTTTTGATTCTTCATCAAAATATTTTAATTTGTCTGCTCAGCGAGCCAAGTCATAAATTTTTGACGTTCAGCTTTAGAAGCTTTCTGCCATAATTGAATCAGCTGCTGATCATTCTGTTCTACTGACTGAGTATATATAGCTGCCGGTTGATGAACTGGTGTCGCGGCTTGAGTTGTCATATCTACTTTTTTAGTCAATACGCGATTTCCAAACCATGGTTTCGCTGAATCTTTAGCGCCCGTCTGCTGGACTAAGAGCTGATTTTTCGCATCATATAGGCCAATAATGGGCTGATCTTTATATTTTTGCGCTGCATCAAAATCTTTAGGCGCCTGAATAAGTGCTAAACGGTAAGTTTCACCATCTTTAAGGCTTGGTGTTTTTACCGTAACCACACCTGACTTTAAAATGTCATGTGAATTGTCTGAATGCTGGAAAAATTCGTTATAGCGTACGCTGATCGCATTTACACCTGAATCCAAGCTATAAGTCTGATTAGAACGTAATAGACCCGAGTTCACCTCTTGATCATTTACGGCAACAATTTTTATTTCTTCAGGTACTGTGACGGTCACTGCCGAAAAAACTGGTGTGCTAAACAGAAACACTGCTGCAGTTGCCGCAATACGTAAACCCATATCCTATACTCATTTTTGGTTGTTTATTAAAAATTAGCTGCACTATGCCGCGTCTAAATGACAATCTTATGACAAAAGCTGGAGCGATACAGCCTGTGTTTTTAGCATTTATTTAGCTAGACATATCACATCATATCTAAATACAACTCTAAGACATAAAAAAGAAGCATCAAAGTGCTTCTTTTTTATAACCTAAAATCGTTTACGCAAAGGTCTTAAAGCGTTCTGCATCATCCATAAAGGTTTTTTCGCCTGCAGGAGCTTCAATTGACCCAAATACCAGTTGAGCGCGAAGCTTCCAGTGAGATGGTATTTCGAAAGTTTGTGCGACTTCTTCATCAATAATTGGATTGTAGTGCTGCAATGAAGCACCGATATTTTTTTCTGCCAAAGCGGTCCAGGTTGCAAACTGTGCAATAGCTGAAGAATGCTCAGACCAGACCGGGAAGTTATCGGCATAGAGTGCAAACTGCTCCTGCATCGACTTCACCACATTCTGGTCTTCATAAAACAGTGCGGTACCATAACCTGCAGCAAAAGCATTGATCTTGCTATTGGTTGATTCAAATGCATCTGCTGAAACCAGGTCGCGTAAAGTTTCACGTACAATATGCCAGAAGGTATCATGTGATTGACCAAATAAAATCACGACACGCGAGGTTTGAGAGTTAAAAGATGACGGACTGTACTTCACCGCATCTTTAATAATTTTCTCAATTTCTGTCTGATCCAGATTTACATTTTTTCCAATCGAATAAATGCTACGGCGTTGTTTGATTTGATCTAAAAATGCCATGAACCCACCTCTGTATATTTTGATTATTTGAAAATCGATAAAGTCATATTACGTGCTTTAAACACCCAAGACAGGTGCATTTCGATAACAATGTGTTTTATTTATAGAACAATCAGATTTAGATCTGAGTAGCGTATTTGTATCTGATTTTATTCACAGCTTCCATGCTGTCACATATAAAGTGCTCTATAAAATTTTAATTAAATACTTTGAAACGATGCTGATCCGGCTTTTGTAATTTTTCTTCTACTGTTTGTTCAATTGATCCAAAGCAGAGTTGTGCGCGTAACAACCAGTTCTTTTCAATCTGAAAATGCTCAGCGACCCTTTCATCAATCAGTGGATTGTAGTGCTGTAAGGATGCCCCTAAGCCAGAATCTGCCAGCGTCGTCCACACAGCAAATTGCGCCATACCGGAAGTTTGTTCCGACCATGCTGGAAAATCTTCACTATTTAATGGCATTTTCTTTTGTAATTGTTGAATCACGGCTTGATCTTCATAAAACAAAACCGTGCCATAGGCAGCAGCACATTGATTTAACTTGATTTCCATCCCTTCGTAAATATATGCCGGCATATGCTGACGCTGTACCTGTTTCACAATTTCCCAGAATTAATGATGAGAATCTGCGAATAACACCACAATGCGCGTAGTTTGAGAATCATAAGCCGAAGGACAACTCCGCACTGCTTCCTGAATGATTTCGCTAAGATAAGCCTGACTAGAATGTACCCGCTTACCGAGTTGATCGATACTACGGCGCTCATTCAATTGATCGACAAAAGTCAATTCTAAATCATCATTCAGTTTATTTTTTCTTGAAAATTTAAAATCCTTGGTTATATCGCTTTTTAATACCTGACCAATCTTATTTAGCAATGCCATTTTCTACCCCACAAAAAACAAGCCAAATCAGCTTAGAGAATCCCCTACAATTATAAGGCCTTTATTAAGATAGGCAGATTTAGTGGTGGTTTTACTGTCGGTTTTTACAACACTCGAACTGGCTAAAAACAATAAACTCCGCACTTGGCGGAGTTTATGTGAAGCATTGCGCATTATTTATTTTTCAGTTTCAAATAATGCAGCAACAAAAGATTTGGCAGAGAATGGACGCAAGTCATCAATTTTTTCACCGACACCAATAAAGCGAATCGGCACATGAGTACGACTGGCGATATTAAATAGGACACCGCCTTTGGCAGTACCATCAAGTTTGGTAATGGTCAGACCCGTCAAGCCTACCGCCTCATCAAACATCTCGACCTGATTAATGGCATTCTGGCCAGTACCGGCATCGACCACCAACATCACTTCATGCGGCGCAGTGGCATCAATTTTCTGCATCACACGTTTTACTTTGGTCAATTCCTGCATCAAATGGCCTTTGTTAT
>DDAT01000034.1:3212-25077 GCA_002332985.1 Acinetobacter lwoffii
TCTACACCTTTGGCACGCGCACTTTCAAAAGCATCGAAAATTACTGAAGCCGAGTCAGCACCATGACCCTGAGCAACAACCGCAATATTATTACGCTCACCCCAGATCTGTAGCTGTTCAGTTGCAGCCGCACGGAAAGTATCGCCTGCTGCCAACATGACGGTCTTGCCTTCACCTTGCAGACGTTTTGCCAACTTGCCAATGGTAGTCGTTTTACCAACACCATTTACACCAACCACCAGAATCACATAAGGCGATTTATTCGGGTCAATATGCAGCGGTTTTACCCGTGGTGCCAATAAAGCCACCAGCTCTTCCTGAAGCGCTTTATACAGTGAATGCGAATAGATCAAATCACCACGTGCCGTACGTTCAGTCAGGTTAGCGATAATGGTCTTGGTTGCTTCCACGCCAATATCTGCTACCAGAAGCTGCTCCTCGACTTCTTCTAATAATTCATCATCAATTTCTTTACCACCGATCAGGATATTCACCATCCCATCGGCAAGGTTTTTACGGGTTTTGGTTAAACCCACTTTCATACGGCTAAAGAAGCCAGCTTTCGCAGCAGAATCTTCATTTTCAGTTTCTGTTTCGACAGGTGCAGAAACCACAGCTGTTTCGCTTGGCGTTTCTACGATAGGCACATTAACCGCAGGTAAGCTCGGTAATGTGACATCATCATCTCCGATATCAGCATCAATCAAAAATTTGTTTTGCCCATTAGATTGCTGTTGCATGCCGAATCCTTGAAAAGCATTGCGTTAAAAACCCAGATTCTACCATAACTTGCCAGCTTTGCAGCTAGCAATGCAAATGCTGGACAAACATACCAAAAAGCTACAGCTCTCGGTTGCTTTCAAGCACACATTTATTAAAAATAACTCTAAATACAACTGCCTATTTCAGGAGATCTAGTGTTCATCACCTTTTTGACTATCTCCTCTTTCTCGCAAATGATCAAACAGATGCTTTATCCACTCGGTGCAGCAGTCTTGCTTAGCCTGAGTTTTAGCTCGGTTCAGGCACAAACCCGAAGCGAATTGTCACGGACTACTTTTGAAACCACGTTAAGTAATGGTTTAAAAGTCATTATTCGGGAAGACCATCGTGCGCCCATGGTAATGACACAAATTTGGTACAAAGTCGGCAGTAGTGATGAATCCGGAAATATTCTGGGGGTATCCCATGCACTTGAACATATGATGTTCAAAGGCACTCATAAAGTCCCAAATGATGAATTTACCCGTCTTAGCCGGATTTATGGCGGCAGTATCAATGCGGCCACCTTTACCAATTACACCAATTATTATCAGCTTTATCCTAAGGCCTATTTTCCTATGGCCCTGGAACTTGAATCTGACCGGATGAGTAATTTATTACTTCGACAGCAGGACTTCGAGCCAGAAATTAAAGTCGTCATGGAAGAACGGCGCCAGCGCACCGATGACAATCCGCGTGCGCAAGCCTTTGAACGGTTTAAATGGATCAGTTATCCGACCAGCCACTACCGTCAGCCGGTGATTGGACACATGAAAACTCTGAATAATATTCAGTTGAATGATGTCAAAAAATGGTACCGGGATTGGTACAGTCCGAATAATGCCATTCTGGTGATTGTGGGGAATGTAGAATCTGAAGCTGCTTTGGCTCAGGTACAAAAATATTTTGCCGACATTCCCTCACGTCCAACACCAGCCCGCAATGACGTACTGGAGTTTGAGCGTTTGGGTTATCGCCATATGGAGATCAATAGCAATGTTCAGGTGCCCAATCTGTACATGACCTGGAATGTAAAATCCCTTGGCACTGCCAAAAACCCCCAAGATGCTTATGCCTTGACCATTATTCGCAGTCTTTTGGACAGTGGCATTTCTTCGCGCCTGCAAGACCGATTGGTACGTGATCGTAAAATTCTGACCTCTGTCAGCGTTTCTTATGATCCCTATAATCGCGGCGACAGCCTGTTTGGTATTTCTGCCTTACCTGCGCCGGGCATCTCTTTGCAAGAAGCACAACAAGCAATTCAGGATGAAGTGGATTTACTTAAAACTACAACGATGACCCAACAGGAAGTGGATCGTATCAGTACCCGCTTTATTTCCAATTTGATCTATAGCCAGGATGATATTGCCGGACAAGCCAAAATGATTGGAAATCTAGAGGTCAATGGCTTGAGTTATCGCCTGATGGATGAATTACCGAAACACTTTGAAAGTGTCAGCGTTCAGGATATCCAGCGTGTCGCAAACGCCTATTTTGTACGTGAAAATCTCAGCACGCTTTATCTCTCTCCTGAACAAAACACCCAGCAACGGGGATTATAATGCTTCAACTTCGTTCATTTTTGCTTATTTCAATTTTAAGTCTTAGCTCGGCTACCCATGCAGAAAACTATCTGGATCCCCAGCCTAACCAAAATGATAATCCGAGTCAGTTACAGTCTATCCCTTTGCTGCAAAGCTTAAAAAATATTAATCAGCAACGGGATTTTCAGGCGCCTTATATTCATGATCTAAACAATCTCTACAAGGTACGTACACTGTTTGTTGAAACGCAGGATCTTCCCATGGTAGATATCCAGCTGACCTTTAATGCCGGTTCGGCCCGTGATCAGGAAATTGCCAAAGGCCTATATGGTCTATCCAATATGGCAGCCAAGTTGATGCGTGAAGGAACCGACAAATATAGCGCCAATCAGGTGGCGGAAGTTTTTGACCAAACCGGAGCACAATTCAGCGTACAAGCCTATCGGGATATGTTTGTGGTTCGTCTGCGTACGCTTTCAGACCCGAAAAAACTGGAACCCGCATTGGGCATGCTGATGGAGGTTCTCAAGAATGCATCATTTAAACCATCCAGCATTAATCTGGCTTTAAGCAATACCCAAGTGGGACAAAAACAGCTGCAGGAAAATCCAAGCCGACTCATGGATATCCGTTTTTATCGTGCCCTATATGGTCAACACCCTTATGCAGAACCAATCACTGGTACCCAAGGCAGTACCAAGAAAATTAACGCAGAATTATTGAAAAAATTTCGTGATCAGTTTTTGGTGGCGCAAAATATGAATATTTCCATTACTGGAAAACTCAGCCCGAAACAGGCACTGGAACTGTCTGAACGCATTGCCGGTAATTTACCCCAAGGGCAAAAAGCAGTGCGATTGCCACAACCTGAAACTCAATCTGGTTTTGAAGTGGTACATCTACCCTATAACTCGTCTCAGGCGCATGTCACCTTTGGGCATTTAGGCCCAACTCGCTTTACTGAAGATAAACTGGCTTTAGAGGTCGCCAATCGCATGTTTGGCGGTAGCGGATTTAATGCGGTATTGATGCAGGAACTGCGGGTGAAACGTGGTTTTACTTATGGCGCTTATAGTTCGTTGAGCTTTAGTCAGGCACCGGGCGTATTCAGCTTTAAGTATTCCACGCGTCAGGATCAACTGCTAGATAGCATTCAGGTCGCACATCAAGCATTTATCAACTTTGTCAGTCAACCTATTGATACTCAGCGTCTGGAAGAAACCAAAGCAGGCATGTTACGTGCTTTTCCTAATAATTACAGCAGTAATGCCACCATTAATGCCCAGCTAGGCAATATAGGTTTTTATAGTGAGCAAACTGATTATTTATCCAGTTATCCAGAACGCTTGGCTAAAATCACAGCGGCAGATGTACAAAATGCAGTGCGCAAGCATTTTCATCCTGATCGCTTAACCCTGGTCGTTGTCAATAAAGAACTGGATCAAAATGCTTTGAAAATGCGTTTGGAACAGAATTTAATGGATGCCAATTATTACTTACCAACAAATCCTATGCCTAAGGCATCTCCACAGAGACCGGCGGAAGCTGACGTGCCCGAAGCGATTCCTGCTGATAAGCCTGCATCAATTTAAGGTACTGCCCACGACGGATATGCTGCTGCTCTAACAAGGCGAGTGCCATATCTTGGGTTTGGGGAAGGTTTTGCTGTTTAGACAGTTGTTGAATCTGGGTGACTTGGGAAAGGCTAAGCGGACGATATAAAGCAAATGCGGCTAAAAGTAGAATGATCGCAATAATAAAAATAACCACACTGTTATAAATCTGTTCCAGTTTGATTCTGCTGAAAAATTGGCTTAGTTTTTCTGTATCTATAGACATACACTACCTCAGGTTAGAGGTAGTGTATGGTCGCAGTTACATAAGTTCAAGTCAGCGCACTGAATATTCATAAGAGCTGAATCCTGCTATTTCGAGGACTAATTCATGATTCTGGTAATAATTGTTGAATACAGCACCAATGCAACAACAAGCAATACCAGTGCAATTGCAAATTTACTTAAACCCGCTTCTGCTTCAGGCGGATGCAGACGATCCTCATCTGCAATGCGGACCAGCTCACCATTATAAAGCTTATAAAACTGCTCACGCTGGTTTTCATCCAGCGCACGGGTAAAGTCGTAGACTTCTTTACGTTGTGCCAGTCCATAATCACCCAGATGGGTATGTTTACTGAATATAGCTTGATCGAGTTTTTTACGATGCAAATCGGCAAGTTCCATAATTTGACCTGCAGTCGGAGGCATATCAAATTTCACACCATCTAAAGTTCTTGTCATCATGGCCTTCTCCTTATTGTTTGCTATCCATTTACAATGTAGCTTAATAATATTTATAGTTGTGTATAGTTTAATCAGTTAAACTATAACTTAAGTAAACAAATAAAATCGAATAGTTGACTTTTCCATTATTTTGTAATATTAGTTTAACAATACTAATTTATATTTGTATTTAGACTAAATAGTCTATCCTGTAATCATAATTAAAATTAAGGAGTTTTTATATGATACAACAACTCTCTCAACACGATCTGGAACATCTGTACGCAGATGCCGTGAATACCATTCAATCGCAAATGAACTTTGCTGATGCAGTAAAACAGCTTGAAGAAGCCGCTCGTGCTGGCCATGGTAAAGCAGCGCTTTTTTTAGCAGAACTTTATTATCAAGGTTTCCGTGTAGAACGAGATTCACTCAAAGCCCAGTACTGGCAGAACATGGCCACCATGCAAGCATAAAGAAACGTCACCTAGGTGGCGTTTTTTTATGCCCTTTTTTCAATAAGTAGCAATCAATACATATTTTCTTACGAATCCTTGCAAAGCTGAAACAGTAATTTCATATAAAGTTTCTAGAATAGAGCCTGAACTCCAATAGCACTTTATTCTAATGAAACCACGAAAAATTATTCAATTTGATCCGATCTGCAAAAACTTTCTGTTAAAGATCACGATGCTTAAATCTTTGATGAATTGTGGCGAGCTATGGGGCGCATATCACCAAGGCTGGGCGATGATGCGTGACCAGGAAGATTGTATCTTTCCATTCTGGCTCAATCCGCTGGATGCTAAAAATTATGCCCAGCAACATTGGCCGGATTACATTCCGCGTAAAATCAATTCTGAAGATTTTGAAAATGCATTATTGCCGACCCTGTCTCGACTGAATGTTACGCCAGCCCTGTTCAACACCAATGGAACCAAACTCAAACTGACTGCTGCACAGATGCGTCATCTGTTTTTTTCGCAACAAAGACTGCACATTGCTTAAATAACATGCTATTTATAAAGACTAAAACCTAAACACTTAGAGATGTTCAGGTTGAATACATACTCTAGGATTAATAATAAATTGACCAATAAGGATGATTAAGCATGACCAATGTGGCACAGGTGCTCAGTGAAAAAACACATCAAGCTATTTATACCATCCGTCCAGATTCTACTGTTTTAGAAGCCATCACCTTGATGGCAGATAAAGGAATCGGGGCGCTTGTGGTAACCCATGAAGACAACGTGGTGGGGATTTTGTCAGAGCGGGATTACACGCGTAAGATCGCCCTAATGCAAAGAACCTCATTCGACACCACTGTTAATGAAATCATGACCTCTAAAGTGATTACCGTAAATACAGCTACTAGCGTAGAAGACTGTTTATCTTTGATGACTGAACGCCACCTACGCCACTTACCTGTGGTCGAACATGAAAAACTGATCGGTCTGATTTCAATTGGGGATTTGGTCAAGGCCGCCATGGATGACCAACGCAAATTGATTGAACAGTTACAGCAATATATCTCAGGTTAAAACATCATCTAGCTTTCTCTAAGGCATTTGAAGATCACTTAAATGATACAAAATAAAGTTTTATATCTGATGCATAAAAAATCCCGGCACATGTACCGGGATTTTTTATATGAACATTTTGACTAAAATCAGTTGAGACCTAATTTTTCTGCAACATAATCTGAGTCTTTATCACCACGACCCGATAGGTTCACTACAATCTTGATATCTTTTGGCAATTTACCAGCTTCACGAATGGCCCAAGCCACCGCATGCGAACTTTCTAGTGCAGGTACAATGCCTTCTACGCGTGACAGTGTCATGAATGCATCCAGACATTCCTGATCAGTTGCTGTAGTGTACTCTACCCGGCCCAAATCTTTCAGCAAGCTATGCTGCGGCCCCACACCCGGATAATCCAGACCAGAAGCAATTGAATGCACTGGCAATGGCTCGCCCTGTTCATCTTCTAGCACATAACAGGCCATACCATGTAACTGGCTCGGTTTACCTAAAGTCAAAGTAGCTGAATGCATATCGGTATCTAAACCATGACCTGCCGGCTCAACGCCTACCAGTTTCACATCTGGTTCATTTAAAAATGCAGTGAATGCGCCCACTGCATTAGAACCGCCACCGACACAGGCAACGACATAATCAGGATTTGCACCAAAACGTTCATTGGCCTGAACTTTAATTTCATCACCAATAATCGACTGAAAATCACGAACCATCATCGGAAATGGATGCGGTCCAACCACCGAACCGATAGCATAGATGTAATTTTTCGGATCTTTCAAATATTCTTCAAAAGCACTGTCGACTGCATCTTTGAGGGTAGCTGTACCGCGCGTCACAGAAATCAATTTGGCACCCAAAATCTTCATTTTCACGACATTTGGATGTTCTTTTTCGATATCCACTTGACCCATATGAATTTCACACGGAATACCCACCAAGGCACATGCAGTTGCCAGTGCGACACCATGCTGTCCTGCGCCTGTTTCTGCGATGACTTTGGTTTTACCCATATATTTGGCCAGTAAAGCTTCACCTAGGCAATGATTAATCTTGTGCGCGCCGGTATGGTTCAGGTCTTCACGTTTCAGATAAATCTGCGCCCCGCCAAGCTGTTCAGAAAGACGTTTGGCATGAAATAAAGGACTTGGGCGACCGACATAATGGGCAAACAGATCTTTCAATTCATTCTGAAACTCTTCAGTCTGACGAATTTCCTGATAGGCCATATTAATATCATCCATGGCCTGTTTCAGATCGGGTGGAATAAACTGACCGCCATATTGACCAAAGAAACCCTCTTCATTGGGCAACGCAATACCATTAATTTGATGAGCCATAATAATTCCTGAATATTGGAATAAGGTATAACAAGTGACTTTATACTAGAATTATTCGTTTTAAAGCACTAATAACTATAGATAAAGTCACTTATAGATAAATGGAATCAACGCGCCAGATATTTGGTCATATCCTCAATGCCTTTTAAGGTCATTGGAAACATATGATCTTCAAAGATTTGCTTAATCAGACCAATAGTATGCGTGTAATGCCAGTATTTTTCTTCTTCAGGATTGAGCCAGGCGGTTTTATCAAAATGCTGACGCAGACGCTGTAACCAGACCTGTCCTGCTTCATCATTCATGTATTCGACCGAACCACCGACGGAGTTCAACTCATAGGGTGCCATGCTGGCATCACCCACTACAATCACTCGGTAATCCCGTCCATAGGTATTGAACAGATCCCAAGTATTCATGCGCGAGCTGGAACGACGGACATTATCTTTCCAGACATAGTCGTACAGACAGTTATGGAAATAGAAATATTCCAGAGTCTTAAATTCGGTTTTGGCGGTGCTAAACAGTTTTTCACACTGAGCGATATGTGCATCCATCGATCCGCCAATATCAAACAGCATTAGTACTTTAATACGGTTACGGCGCTCCGGTACCAATTGTACATCCAGAATACCCTGCTTAGCCGTTTCACGAATCGTACCATCAATATCCAGTTCTTCGGCTGCACCCTGACGGGCAAACTTACGCAAACGGCGCAATGCCATCTGCATCTGGCGGCTACCCAAAATCTGCTCATCGTCCAGATTGCGGTATTGACGCTGCTCCCAGACTTTCACCGCAGAACGCTTACGCCCCGGCCCGCCAATACGCACACCTTCAGGATGATCGCCATAAGCACCAAAGGGTGAAGTCCCACCGGTACCAATCATCTTGTTACCACCCTGATGTTTTTTATGCTGTTCGCGCAGGCGCTCTTCCAGCATTTTCATCAGTTCTTCCAGGGAACCGGCCTTTTTCAGCTCTTCGCGCTGCTCCGGGGTCAGATGCTTCTCGAGTAATTCGAGATCAAACCAGTCTTTGGGCAGCTTATGCACCTGATTCAGTAATTCATCCAGATCAAAGGTCGCGATACCATCAAAATAGTCTTTCATGGCACGATCGAACTTGTCGAAATAGCGCTCGTCCTTGACCATTACAATTTTGGCCAGCTGATAAAACTCATCCTGATCGGCAAACACCAGACCTGCAGCAACCGCCTGATTCAGGTCAATCAGCTCACGAGTCGATACCGGCACGCCGTATTTGCGTAAGGTATAAAACAGTCGCACAAACATGCGTGTTTCTCCCTTAACGACGTGACATAAATGCTAAACGTTCGAGCAACTGCACATCTTGCTCATTTTTAATCAAGGCGCCGTATAGGGGTGGAATTGCTTTGGATTTATCAGTATTGCGCAGAATATCTTCCGGCATATCATCTGCCATCAGCAAGCTGAGCCAATCAATCAATTCAGATGTTGAAGGTGGTTTTTTCAAACCTGGAATCTGGCGCAATTTAAAGAAAACCTGTAAGGCTTCATTCACCAGTGTGGTCGAGATATTGGCAAAATGCACATCGATGATTTCACGCATGGTGGCTTCATCCGGGAATTCGATGTAATGGAAGAAGCAACGACGCAGGAAAGCATCTGGCAATTCTTTTTCATTATTTGAGGTAATGATCACGATTGGGCGCTGAGTTGCCGTAATGGTCTCGCCAGTCTCGTACACATAGAACGACATTTTATCGAGTTCATGCAGCAAGTCATTTGGAAACTCGATGTCTGCCTTATCAATTTCATCAATCAACAGGACACAGCGCTCTTCACTGGTAAATGCTTCCCACAATTTGCCCGGCTTGATGTAGTTCTTGATGTCATAGACACGGTCATCACCAAGCTGACTGTCACGCAGACGCGATACCGCATCATATTCATATAATCCCTGCTGCGCTTTAGTGGTCGACTTGATGTGCCAGGTGATCAGGCGCGCGCCGAACGAAGCTGCCAGCTGTTCGGCGAGCATGGTCTTGCCGGTGCCGGGTTCNNATTCATACAGACCCTGCTGTGCTTTGGTCGTAGACTTGATGTGCCAGGTAATCAGCTTCAAACCCAGACTTTCTGCGACTTGCTCGGCCAGTAACGTCTTACCGGTACCCGGCTCACCTTTGACCAGCAAGGGTTTTTGCAAACTGCGTGCAGCTTTCACCGCAAGTTTTAAACTGTCAGTCGCGATGTACTGATCGGTACCTGAAAATTGTTGAATATCAGCAGACATGATTGAACCTTATTTTTTACTTACAGCGGTGAACTTTTCTCGTGAACACGAATATTGCTTTTGTTCGACACATAGGTCGACCAGCAATAGCCAATCACAGATCCAATCCCAATGACAAATAAAATAAGTGACGCATTAATCCAAACCAGGGATTGCTCTTTGGTTAGCACCCCAAATAACAGACCAAAGATCGCGGGTGCAATGGATGCATTCGCCCCCTCGGATACCGTCGGTGTTAGCAGAATGGCAAAGGCCACAATCCACAAAAAACCGCCCATAGGTTTAGGCAGGCGTTTGGTCACGCCATACCAGCACCATAAAGCAATCAGGCTGCCGAGCAGATAAACTGCTACGGCAATGCTCTGTTCAGGAATTGAGTCTAATACAGCCACATAACCATTCATTTCACAACTCCTGAATCAACATTAAGCACCGCGTAAACCTTCTGGTGCCACAGCGTTTGGATCAATCAAGCCTTCTGGCGGCATTTGCAGGAAGAAACCGCGGGTTTCAATAGAATCCATGACATGCAAGACATTGGCACGTGCCAGTTTACGGGATTCGCTTAATTCAAGATGCATGACAAAAGTCGCACGTCCAAATGCTGCCTGTACTGCTTCAGTCAATACGCTTAAAGGTTCGAATGTTTCAGCTTCGCTTTCATTCGCAGGACGCGCCACATACAGATACATTTCACTTTTTTTGCTGGATTTGTAGATAGACACTTGCATATTTCAAACGACTTTTCTGGAAAAACAACCGCAAGGATACATCAAAAAAAAGACAGAAACATTAGCCACGTCTCATGCATCAGTCGTGATTTTGTATAATTGCTTTTTCTTTAACCAATCCTGCGCAGCCAATCACTCGCTGACTTTCATCTGGGTAGACAGATAAGATTCATCCTGATGCAATACCTGAATCAGGGGCTGAGTCAATAACTCATAGCGCCAGCCGAGTAGATAACCCGGCAGATCCTGCTCGTCCTTATGAAAAACCACATGCTGATACAAAGCATTCAGCCATTTCTTGCGCATCAGGACTTCTTTCGGAATTGAGGTTTCATTGACGACGTTCTGAATAATTGAATCAATTTTTTCGCCGATATCTTTGGAAGAATGGCGAATTGGACGTGCCAGACGTAAAGGCCAGTTTGCCGGCTCCGGCAGGAATTTCAGTAAATCTAAAATGGTTTTGCCATGCTCACGAACCACATTCGAACGAATGTCTTTCACATGACTCAGCTGGAAATTATTGCGCGGGAATTTTTCCACCAGATCAATCATGCTGGCATTTTTTAAAATGAAACTGCGTGGCTGATTCAGTGCTTTGGCAATCTGATCACGCCAGACCATTAATTGCTGCAATTGCATCAGCTGACGGCGTGAATGCCGGTAATTTCCGACATCCTGATACAACAAGGCAGTTGGGGTATCTTCGCCAATTTCCTGAGTCAGAAACCGGCAATCTTGCAAGGCAAAATCCAGCAGATCTTTCGAATCCAGATCCTGTTTAATTTTCTCTGACAGTTGCACCAGATAATGCACATCATTGGCAGCATAGAGCAACTGTTCGGAACTGAGTGGACGCGCCAGCCAGTCAGAACGGGTCTGGTCTTTTTCGATATCGACTTCCAGCATCTGCTTCAATGCATTTTGATAGCTGACTTGCAGACCATGCCCAAGAAAAGACATGCCAACCTGAGTATCAAATACATTACTCAGCGATTTCTTCTGGGTATAGTGATAAATCAGATCGATATCTTCACTACAGGCATGAAAAATATTCTGCTGTGCGTTAAAAATTTTATTAAGGAACTCAGTCAGATCCAGCGTGGTTCCATCCAACAAATAGACCTTGTTGTCTACGTTAATCTGAAAAACACCCAGCTTAGGCCATAAGGTATCAACCTTGATAAACTCGGTATCCAGCCCATACACTGAATTCTGATCCATCAGCTTCAGTACATGAGTTAAGTCGTTTTGATGTTGAATAAATTGAAACATAGAACTGAGTCTAAGATTAGATTCTCGATAGATCCATATTAACTGATCTATAGAATTTTTGTATAAAAAATAAGGTCAATTCTGCCCTATTTCCCAAAAAATGGCGCTTAGTTATCAGGATTTATATTCTAATTAATATCTTTTTTATATTAAAACTAACAAGATATTTAAGCTCAGCTTACTTCATGCGCATCCGGTTATGTACTGCCTGACTCAAGGTATGGCTATCGACATATTCCAGCTCACCACCTTGAGGTACGCCTTGGGCAATTCGGGTCATCTGGATCGGCAAATGTTTACTGGCCTCAACCAGATAATGCGCCGTGGCCTGTCCTTCTACCGTGGCATTGGTCGCCAGAATCACTTCTTTCACCTGACCATTGGCCAAACGATGCAATAAGTAGGGAATACCGATTTCTTCTGGTCCAATACCATCGAGTGGTGACAGATGCCCGCCCAATACATGATATTTACCTCTGAAGCTGCCACTTTGCTCAATCGCCATGACATCTGCAGGTGATTCCACTACACAGAGCAGTTCATCATCACGATCCAGAGAGCTGCAAATATTGCAGACTTCGTCTTCGGTCAGAGAATGACAGACTGAACATTCATGAATGTGATTGGTTGCCTCAGTCAGCGCATGTGCCAGACCAATAGCACCCTCACGATTTTTCATGATCATATGCAATGCCATACGTTGAGCCGATTTTGGCCCAACGCTTGGCAAAATGCGTAATGCTTGAACGAGTTGATCAAAACGATCACTAAACATTGCGCATTCTTCCTTAGAACATACCTGCAAGACCAGGCGGTAAACCCATGCCTGAGTTCGCTGCTTTCATTCTTTCGTCAGATACCACTTCTGCCTGACGTGCTGCATCATTCATTGCAGCTGCAATCAGGTCCTCGATCATGTCTGGATCATCCTGAAGTAATTCAGGATTGATTTCGATACGCTTCACTACGTTACGGCAAGTCATGGTCACTTTGACCAGACCGCCACCCGCCTCGGCATGCACTTCAGTTTGCGCAAGCTCTTCTTTGGCTTTTTTTACGTTATTTTCAACTTCTTTCTGCATGCGCTGAGCTTGCTGCATCAACATGTTAATGTTCATAAATATCTCCGAACATAAATTTATAAAATTAAATCAGGTCTAAACCGCGACGAATATCCTGGATAATATCACCAATCTCTTCCAAACCAACAGATACGCGAATTAAACCTTCACGAATACCAGCAGCTTCTTTGGCTTCAGGCGACAATTTACCGTGTGTCGTGGTTGCCGGATGGGTAATAGTCGATTTCACATCGCCCAGATTACCGGTAATCGAGATAAACTGGGTATTGTCGATGACAGTCCATGCTTCCTCACGGTCACCTTTCACTTCAAAAGACACAATACCGCCAAAACCGCTCTGTTGTTTGGCTGCCAGTTCATGACCGACATGCTCAGGCAGGCCCGCATAATATACTTTTTCTACTTTTGGATGCTGATTCAAAAATTCAGCCAGTTGCTGTGCACTTGCTGAATGTTCACGCATACGCAAACGTAGTGTTTCCAAGCCTTTTAGGAACACCCAGGCATTGAATGGGCTCATTGACGGGCCGGTGGTACGGACATAGCCGAAGATTTCTTCCAGCAGCTTATGATTACCTACCACTGCACCACCCAAGGCACGGCCCTGACCATCCAGATATTTAGTCGCAGAATACACCACCAGGTCTGCACCAAATTTGATTGGTTGTTGTAACACCGGTGTACAGAAGCTGTTATCAATCGCCAATAAAGCATCATTGGCATGCGCAATATCGGCGAGTCCCTGTATATCGGCTACTTCCGCTAAAGGATTCGATGGAGATTCAACAAAGAGAATTTTTGTTTCAGGCTTGATGGCATTTTTCCATGCATCAAGATCGGTCAAATCAACGAAATCAACGCTGACGCCAAATTTTGCGACATATTTTTCAAACATGGAAACCGTAGAGCCGAAGACAGCACGTGAACAGATCACATGATCACCCGCTTTTAAAAAAGCCATCATCACTGCCATAATGGCTGCCATACCCGAACTGGTGGCAACGGCGCGCTCTGCACCTTCAAGTGCAGCCAGACGCTTTTCAAACATGGTAACGGTCGGATTGGTAAAGCGAGAATAGATATTGCCCGGTTCCTGGCCTGAGAATTTGGCTGCGGCTTCTGCAGCATTTTCATACACAAAGGACGATGTTAGAAAAATCGGTTCGCCATGCTCACCTTCAAAAGTGCGGGTATGGCCGGTACGAATGGCTAAAGTTTCTAATTGGTAAGAAATATCGTCTTGCTGGCTCATCGCTTTACCTCAGCCCTCAGGCTGCCTTTTGTAAAAATTTGCCAACATTTTGAGCGCCTAAGCTATTTCAGGTCAAGGCATAATAAGCGATTATTGCTTAGACTTCGATCAATCCTCCCGCGGATACGGATATTTTATTTACATGATTCAGTTAAAACAAAACTTTCAGCGCCAGCAAAAAAAATTGAAACACCTTAGTACCCGGGTGTTTAATGCCTCCTCACTGATCCTGTCGCAAAAAACCCCTTTTGAATATATTGCCGGCACCGAGTTTTGCAAGATTCGTTATTACGCTTCACCCGAAAAAAAATATAAGGAGCCTCTGGTTTTTATCGCACCCTTGGCGATTAATATGGATATCTATGATCTGTATCCTTATCGCTCTCTGGTCAAGCATTTTCAGCATAGCGGTTTTGATGTTTATCTGGTGGAATGGAAACACTTTAACTTTAAGCATCGCCACCTGAATTTTTTATCTTTTATCGATGCCGCCATTCCTCAATCCATTGAAACCATCTGCAAGCATTCGGGCAGTCAGTTCATTTCCTTGCACGGCTGGAGTATGGCTGGCGTGTTTGTCACGCTCTATACCGCCTTGCATTCGCCTGAACATGTCAAGAATCTGATCGTGGTGGGCAGTCCTATCGACAGTTATGCGTCAGGACGTGTCGGCAAACTTTTTTCTACGACTAATAAACTGATTTCTAAAAATAAGAATTTGCAACAAGCCATTCATCAAGGACTGATCCCGAAGCAATATATTCATACGCCGGGTATTGTAAATGCCTTAGGCTTTAAATTACTTGATCCGATCGGTTGGCTTAAAAGCCAGAAACAGTTTTTGCTGAATCTGGATCATGTCGAAGATGTCTATGAACATGCCACCATGGGGAATTTTCTGAACAAGATGATTGATTATCCAGGCGGGATTAATCAGGACATGGTGCTGCATTTATGGCTGCAAAATCCTTTAAAACAGGGTTCTATCACTTTGGATGGCCGTGTCGTTGATCTTAAAAATATCAGCTGTTCCCTATTGGTAGGTGCAGGTCAAACCGATCAGATTGTCACAGAACAGTCGGCTAAGCCTTTGATGGAATTGACAAGTAGCCAGGATAAGACGTTTACTCTTATACCGGGTGGTCATCTTGGACTAATGTCGAACCAGAAAACGGCCAATACATTCTGGCCCAAAATGACGACCTGGCTGGTGCAGCGCTCTACACGTCTTGATGCTTAGTGTAGATTCCCCGCACCAGAAAAAATATTAAATAGCTTTAAACATATTCAGAGGGTACAGCATGATTCAGTCAGTGGCATTTATCGGCCTAGGTGCAATGGGTTTTCGTATGGCTGCACATTTACCCAAGCAGTTTGATACGGTCTATGTCTGGAACCGCAGCTTTAACAAAGCAGAGCAACATGCGGCTGAATATGGCACCCAAGCCGTCACACTGGAACAGGCCGTACAGGCAGATGTGATTTTTTCATGCTTGCCAACTAGCGCTGACGTTGAACGACTTCTGGAAAATTTACCGTTTAAATCCGGTTCAGTCTGGGTCGACTGCACCAGTGGTGTACCGGATTCTGCCCAAAAACTGGCAGTACAACTGGCTGAACATGGGGTAATCTTTCTGGATGCACCGGTCAGCGGTCAAACCATTGGCGCTGAAAATGGCACTTTAACCGTGATGGTAGGCGGTAATGTGCAGGGTTATGAAAAAGCCCTTCCTGCGATGCAGGCTTTTGGCAAGCTGATCAAGCATGTCGGTGAATCTGGCGCGGGTTTTGCAGTGAAGGCCGTAAATAATATGTTAATGGCTGTAAACCTGTGTGCCGTTGCTGAGGGCTTTACTACCTTGAAAGCGCATGGGGTAAACCTGCATGAAGCACTGGATTGTATTAATGCTTCAAGTGGTAAAAGTATGGTGACTGAAACCGTATTGCCACAGCGTATTTTAAACCGCAGTTTTCCTGTAACCTTTGCCCTGCCACTCTTGGCCAAAGATACAGGCATTGCAATCGACCTTGCGCGTGAAGCCAAACTTTCTGCGCCTGTGCTCTCGTTGACCCAGAATCTGATTCAGGCGGCCAGCGATCTGTCGGATAAAAACAGTGATTTTTCCAGTGCTGTGAAAATGTATGAATCATGGAGTAATATTACCATCGAGTAATATCTCGCCATTGAATAATGATAACGAAACCTCATATTGTGACTAGTAGGCAGGCACATATAGTGGATAACCCAGAGGAAACTCTCATGAAGAAATTTTCTGTTGCAGCATTGATTGGCTTTGCAACTTTGTTCGGGGCTTCAACATCGGTTCTTGCATCTGAACAAGAGTGCAAAAAATTAAAAAATGATCATGACGTGATTTATGCGTCTAAAGGTTTCTGTTTCAAAGATCCTGAAGCAAAAGCCAAGTTTGGTAATGACAATTGCTATACAACCAAGCCAAAATTCTCGGAAAAAGAGCAACAACGTCTTGACGCGATCAAAGATCGTCAGAAAGAATTGAACTGTAAATAATTCAGTTTAATGACGCTCAAGGAATATACTTATGACTTATGATGATCAGAATATTTTTGCACGAATTCTACGCGGTGAACTTCCTGCGATAAAAGTGTATGAAGATGACCAGGTTCTTGCATTTATGGACATCATGCCTCAGGCAGAAGGTCATACTCTCGTGGTTCCGAAAACTCCGGCGATCACTTTACTGGATCTACCCCCTGAATCTGCAGCCTATACGATTCAGATCGTACAGAAAGTTGCAAAAGCCATTGAAAAAGGTTTAGGTGTGGACGGTATCGTGCTGATGCAATTATCAGGGGCCGCAGCGGGTCAGACCGTACCACACGTACATTTCCATCTGGTTCCTACCTCTTTGCACAATCTGGGCAAACATGCAGCACAAATGGGCGACCAGGAAAAAATTAAAGCGCTGGCTGAGAAAATTAAAGCTGCCCTTTAAGCTATTCTTAATACCTAAAAATGGAGCTTCGGCTCCATTTTTTATGTCTGATGTATTGCACCCTGAATTAAGCCACTCAAATATCAGTAAAAGTCACCTAGCCTATTTTTAGGTTTTGCAGCAAACACCGAACTTAGCTGCATTTGCATCAATCCTGCTTACCCCACTCATAATCCTATAAAAAATAAGACAATGATTGTGTTTAATATTTCTGAAATATTTCCTTAATCATATTGACTTATTTGTAATGAATACTTGGCACCAATAGAGCAGTAGATGTTTCAAAACAATACTGAAACTTGTTTTTAAGACGATGAATAAAAAAGTCTTTATTGGAGCAACACATGAAAAAAACGTTATCTGCATTAGCAATCGGGGCAACAATTTTAACACCAGTGATGGCAGCTGCTGCTGATGTTAAAGTGTATGGTCGTGCACACGTTTCTTTAGATTATCTGGACGATGGCCAGGATTATAACGAAGTAGGTCTTTCTTCAAACTCTTCACGCCNNGCCTAGGCTTTAAAGCTGAACAAAAATTAGAAAATGGCATGACCGTATTTGGTCAAATCGAACAGGAAATTAACTTTGCAAGTGGTTCCGCAAATGATGATGTTGAATTTGCAACTCGTGATACTTTTGTTGGTTTAAAAGGCGATTTCGGTCAAGCACGTATCGGTCGTTTTGACAGCCCATTCAAAGTAGCACGTGGCCCGGTCAACTTCTTTGGCGATATGGTCGGTGACGTTCGTAACGTCACGCGTGTAGGCAACCTGCGTTTTGATGAACGTAATGCCAATACCATTGAATATAAATCACCTAAGTTTGGTGGTGGTTTCAACGTATTAGGTGCGATGTCACTACATGAAACAAATAGCCCGGATGCCACTAAAGATGGTGCTAAAGACAAAGATAAAGCTTACGACCTCGCTTTAACCTATAAAGAAGGTAAAGTTGATTTCGCTGCTGCCTATGAACATTATGAAGAAGAAGCTGCCCGTGGCGAACGTGATGGTTTCCGTATTGCAGGTGCTTACAAAATCACACCTGAGTTCAACCTGGGTGGTTTATACCAATTCCTTCAACATGATAATTCTGAAGCAAACCCAGATGCACAAGTATTTGGTGTAGCGGGTGAATATAAATTTGCACCAAAAACCTCATTCCGTGGTGAAGTATTCCACCGCGATGTCGATGCGGATGATGCGAATGCAACTTTACTGGCAATCGGGCTTGAACACCGTTTAGATCCAACAGTCCGCGTTTATGGCAACATAGCAACTGTACTAAATGATGAAAACTCAAACCTTACCCCTTGGGCACAAGGTCGTACCAATACTGTAGGGGGCGTACGCGGTGAAGACAGCCTAGGTCTTTCTCTAGGCATGCGTTACGACTTCTAAGTCCAGTCTCCCTCACAAAGCTTAAAAAGAACATGCCTCCAGCATGTTCTTTTTTTTGCGTGTTTTTTATCAATATAAAATGATGAGAAAGATTGTGACACTGATATTCAACCCTTATAGAACCAACCAATTTAGTTTGATTAATTTTATTCTTTATTTTAAAACCAAGCATTTTAATCAGATTAAAAAATATTAATCCAACTAAAATAATCTACATTCTAATATATAAATATAAGCATTTTAGTCGGATTTAAAAACCAATAAAATTACATAAAATAATAAAAAATATTTAGAATAAATTTTAACTTATATAAATATATATTTATTACTTTCAAGTATTTATAAATATATATTTATTTAAACTGTATAGTCTATTTATTTTTTAGTTACAATAGATTAATAATATACAACAAGTCATATAACAGGCTTAGTCGAATGAGCTTAGTTCCCAAAAATCTAAACCAGAGAGTGGTTAGAGAAATAACCGCTATTTTAATTATCAAGGTTATTTTACTCATGATAATTAAAAACATCTGGTTTGATGCGCCTACGATTCCTAAAAATTTTGATAACCAAGTCGCCGAGCGTATCGCCGGTAATCCTTCCCAAATCCAGGAGACACGTTGATGATTTCTGAAAGCGTGGTCGATCTCTCGCGGTTCCAGTTCGCCATGACCGCGATGTATCACTTTATTTTTGTTCCATTGACGCTAGGTCTGGCATTTCTGCTTGCCATTATGGAAACCACCTATGTGATTTCCGGCAAAGAAATCTATAAAGACATGACCAAGTTCTGGGGAAAACTGTTTGGTATTAACTTTGCCTTAGGGGTAACCACCGGCCTGACCATGGAGTTCCAGTTCGGAACCAACTGGGCTTATTACTCGCATTATGTCGGTGATATTTTCGGTGCACCGCTGGCGATTGAAGGTTTGATGGCCTTCTTCCTTGAATCGACGTTTATTGGCTTGTTCTTCTTTGGTTGGGATCGCCTGTCCAAAGTGCAACATCTGGCAGTAACCTGGCTGGTGGCTTTAGGCTCGAACATGTCCGCACTCTGGATTCTGGTCGCCAATGGCTGGATGCAAAACCCGGTCGGTTCGGCATTTAACTATGAAACCATGCGTATGGAAATGGTGGACTTTGCTGCATTGATCTTTAACCCGGTCGCTCAGGTTAAATTTGTGCATACAGTATCTGCCGGTTATGTCACAGGTGCCATCTTCGTCCTGGCTATTTCAAGTTACTACATGCTGAAAAAACGTGACTTGCCTTTTGCACGCCGTTCTTTTGCCATTGCAGCCATCTTCGGGCTTGCTTCTACACTTTCAGTGATTTTACTGGGTGATGAATCAGGGTATGAGCTGGGCGATGTACAGAAAACCAAACTGGCAGCGATTGAAGCAGAATGGGATACTCACCCTGCACCTGCGCCATTTACTTTGTTCGGGATTCCGAATAAGGAAACCATGACTACAGATTATGCAGTGAAAATTCCTTATGTGATGGGTTTGATCGCTACACGCTCTACGACTGAACAAGTCACGGGCATTAAGGACCTGTTGGTTCAGCACGAAGCGCGTATCCGTAATGGTATGGTGGCATATTCACAACTGGAAAAATTACGTGCTGGTGATCAGTCTCCAGAACTGAAAACCGCTTTTGAAGAAAGCCAAAAAGACCTCGGTTACGGTCTGCTGCTGAAGAAATACACGCCAAATGTCGTTGATGCCTCTGAAGAGCAAATCAAAGCAGCTGCTAAAGATACCATTCCACACGTACCAAGTCTGTTCTGGGCCTTCCGTGCCATGGTTGCTTCTGGCTTCTTGATGCTACTTCTATTTGCACTGGCAACTTTTGCGGTAGCAAAACGTAATGCTGAAAACAAACCATGGTTATTGAAATTTGCATTATTTGCACTTCCTCTGCCTTGGGTTGCTGCGCAAACTGGCTGGTATGTGGCAGAAGTAGGTCGTCAACCTTGGACCATTGGTGAGGTATTACCGACGCATCTTTCAGCATCAAGCTTAAGTACAGGTGATGTCTGGGGTTCAATCCTTGCATTGGCAGCATTCTATACCGTGTTACTGATTATCGAGATGTATCTGATGATCAAGTTCTCACGTCTTGGCCCAAGCTCACTGCATACCGGTAAATACCATTTTGAAAAGCTTGCAGCTGCAGAGAAGGCAAATGAGGAGACTCACGCATGATCGAATATGAATTATTAAAAATCATTTGGTGGGTGCTGGTCGGCGTATTGCTGATTGGCTTTGCCCTCACCGATGGCTTCGATATGGGCTCTATGGCGATCATGCCATTTGTGGGCAAAAATGATAGCGAGCGCCGTGCAGCGATCAATACCATTGCGCCGCACTGGGACGGTAATCAGGTCTGGTTTATTACTGCCGGCGGTGCTTTGTTCGCTGCCTGGCCAATGGTCTATGCAACTGCATTCTCTGGCATGTACTGGGCACTGTTGCTGGTCCTGTTTGCCCTGTTCCTGCGTCCGGTCGGTTTTGACTATCGCTCAAAACTGGAAAATACCAAATGGCGCAATTCATGGGATTGGGGTCTAGCGATTGGTGGTGCAGTTCCTGCATTGGTCTTTGGTGTGGCATTCGGTAACATGTTCCTGGGTGTGCCATTTACTCTAGATGAAACTGTACGTTCTACTTATACTGGCAGCTTCTTTGCACTACTGAATCCGTTTGCTATTGTGTGTGGTCTGGTCAGCTTATCGATGCTGTGTGCACATGGTGGTGCATGGTTAATGCTGCGTACTGATGGTGACCTACGCCAACGTTCTGCCAAAGCAACACAAATCATGGGACTAGTGTATTTAGCAACTTTCCTGGCTGCAGGCGCTTGGCTGTACTTTGGTGGTATTCAAGGTTATACACTGGTTACACCTTTTGATACCAATGGTGTTGCCAACCCGCTCGCCAAAGAAGTGCTGACCAATGCCAATCCAGGCTGGATGAATAACTACTCGACTTATCCAATCACGATGGCAGCGCCTATTGTCGGCATTTTGGGCGGTTTGATCATTGTACTGGCAGCAGGTAAAAATAAAGCAGGCTTGAGCTTCCTGGGTTCATCTCTGGCAGTTATCGGTGCAATTCTGACTGCTGGTTTCGCCCTATTCCCTTTCCTGATGCCTTCAAGCATTAACCCGGTTGCAAGTCTGACCATGTGGGATGCGGTATCTAGTAAAAATACCTTAACCGTTATGACCGTTGCTGCCTGTATCTTTGTTCCACTGATCCTGATCTATACCACTTGGTGTTATTACAAGATGTGGGGCGTGATTACCAACAAACACATTGAAGATAATTCACACAGCCTGTACTAAGGGCTGTGTCTTAAGGAGAGACAACTATGTGGTATTTTGCCTGGATT
>DDAT01000034.1:25166-25464 GCA_002332985.1 Acinetobacter lwoffii
GTGGTATTTTGCCTGGATTCTGGGTGTACTGATGGCATGTTTTGCCAGTGTGATTGCTGCCATTTACATGGAACAACACCAAGACCTAGATGAGGAATAAAACATGACCGAAGCTGCGCTTGAGAAAACCGTTGTAGACAAGAAACCAAACAAATTTGCGATGATGATTTCCTGCCTATTGGCTTTTCCTCTCGCAGCCGTGTTATTGGTTCATCCTTCTGCAATGCTGGATGCCAACGGTGAATATAGCCATAGTGCCATGATGTATATCATGATTGGTATTTCTGGAGGCTTTGTC
>DDAT01000001.1:251920-280767 GCA_002332985.1 Acinetobacter lwoffii
GAATCTCTCTGAGCGCACCAACTTGAACAATTAACCGCACATGTTGCGGTTTTTTTGTGCCTAAAATTTACAGAAACACCAGACATCACGTGCTAAAAATAAGTCTCAGGCGAGTGAATAAAAATAAAGGCAGTCGTGATGAGAAAAATCATTGTCCAGGAATTTTTGACCCTAGATGGCGTGATGCAGGCGCCCGGCGGCCCCAAAGAAGATATATCTGGTGGTTTTCAATATGGTGGCTGGGTGGCACCGTATTTTAACGCGGAACCTGATCCGGCATTTGATGCCATCATGCAAACATGGATGCAGCCCTCCGATATTCTTTTGGGGAAAAATACTTTTCAGATTTTTGAATCTTACTGGCCCACACATACTGAAGACTGGCCGGGAATTAATGACGTCAATAAATATGTCCTTTCTACCAGTCTGGAGCATTCCGACTGGCAAAATACCCTTTTTCTGAAAAGCATTGATGAGATCATAAAGCTTAAAGCATCAGGAGAGGGGGATATTCGAGTTTATGGCAGTGCTGCAGTGGTACAGGCGCTTTTCAAATATGAGCTTGTGGATGAACTTTGTCTGCTGACTTTTCCAATTATACTGGGTGTTGGCAAACGCCTGTTTAGTCATGAATCAATACCCGCCGCTTTTCAATTAATAGATCATCTGGTCAGCTCAAATGGTATTGTGTTTACGCATTATCAAAGGGCAGGAGAAGTAAAGACGGGAACAATACGCGAGTGATAAAGCGCACAAGAGTGATGGTCGGTTTATATTTGAATTCTATTCTGGCTGGATACCTGGTTGAGAATACTTAAGGTTGACCCATTATTTGGTGCTGAAATTTTTTGGAAAATGAAGCTTCTTGGTTGAATTAATTAAGTGCTTTTAGCTCTAAATTTGCAGAAGTTTTCAGCAGAAAGTTGTGAATATTGCTGCATCGTTTAATTACTGTACGTTCGGTTGAGATTTTATTAAAAAACACTTAACAACACTGAAAAAACTCGTATAATGCACCCCATCAAGACGTCGCGCTCATAGCTCAGCTGGATAGAGCACTTGGCTACGAACTAAGGGGTCGGGAGTTCGAATCTCTCTGAGCGCACCAATCTTGATAAAAAATCTGAAAAAACCGCACATTGATGCGGTTTTTTTGTGTCTGGAATGTGTGTGAATTTTTCATATAAAAAACCAATAACTCTCTGCATCCTTCTTATCTTAATTTTTGCTGAACTTTCAGTGCATAAACGGTATTGCCACCTACCGCAGGTAAAACATCGTGATAGGGCATGCTGCGCATAGCTCTTAATAAGAATGGCGCCTGATCGTGAATCTTCATGCTGCTGGTAATTTGAAATAAGGTACCTTGTGACTGCGGTAATAAGCGCATGCCACCTTTCACAAACTTCAAGTCGCCGCCATTGGCATTGAACTGGTTTTGCAGGGAATCAAGCTGGTAAAAACGCATCTTGAAGTTAAATGGAATCTGAATCACCCCTAAACCCACCGAAACCTTATAGTTGGCATCCACACTTTGGGTATTGACTGGATTCAGTTCGACCTTCTTGATCTGCCGGGGGAAAAGTTGCTGGGTTGCTTCAGCAGCCAACCACGGTCGCAATTTTTCGACCGGATTCGGAAAATATTGATAGGTGCTGCTAAATCTTAAATTTTCTGAGAATTTTCCTTCTTTAATCTGATAGTTCGGCAAAATGAAACTGACCGGTTGCCCTGATTTTTGGCTGATCTGGGCAATTTTTTGTAGTTGTTGAGGATTGAATTTCATCTGCGGAATCGGAGTCGCTAGTGCTGTAGCATGCTCGTCTTTAAAACGTTGTTGTAGTGCTTCCAGCAGAAATGCGTTGGTACTCGGAGGAATGCCGAGTTTAGCTTCAGGCAGCGCATTCAGAATTTTACTGAATAAAAAGCCTTTAGGTTGATTCAGGTCGCCCCATTGGGTGACAGTCACCAGCGTTTTATGCGGACCTAGTGCAAACCATTCCAGTTTTCCTGCACCATAGGGAATTGGCGCATCGATAATTAAAGTACTAATGCTGTTATCACCCAGATGATGCTGCATCACCACGGTTTCTTTAAAGTTCAAGACCGAAATCGGGGTCGGGATATGAACCTGATATTTAACCTGCTGAATCGAACCCTGCTGCTCCAGCACCTTGGCCGACTTTAAGGTCGGAAACAGACCGACATAATTCGGATAATGTTGCAGCAATTTTTCAACCTGAGCTTCAGCTACCGGCAATATCACAGCCGCACTATAAAACTGTGTCTTGCTGGCTGCATTGCTGTTTAAGGTCGGAAGCTGGGTTTTAGATGAGGGATGTGCATAAATCAGAATCCGCTCGCCGGTTAACTCTGCCAGTTGCTGGGCATTGCCCTGATAAGCACTCAGACTGCTTGGTATTTCGGCATTCCAGGGAATAATCTTGGCCAGTGCTGGGACAGAAACTGCCAAACAAACACCGATGAGCATGCATTGCTTTAATTGTTTCATTCAACATCCTGTTGCGTATTTTTTGTTTTAATTGCTGTTTATTTAAAACCAAATGCACGTATTTCCAAAGCAAAGTTATGTAATTGATGCGACAGGCCATAAGCGCTATGGATATTTTGGTATAGTATTGGGCAAGATTTTATTTTTGATGTGATGCTATGACTGAGTCAGCACCGACTTTATCGACCCGTTATTTTCTGACTTTAGAAGAATCTCAGGATGGTTTTGCCCTGGCGACGTTTGGTAAAAAGCAGATTTCACGTTTTCTGACGCCTCTGGTCAGTATCGGGATCATCATCTGGGGTTTCTCGATGGGTTTTGATGGCGTCGGACGTTATTACGTGGCTTTGGGCGCATTCTTTCTGCTCCTGCAAGGTATTATGCGTTACTGGTTCCTGCCGATGATGTTTAAACGTCAGTTTGTTAAATATCAGTTTGGTAAAAGCGAACAGGGTATTGATTTGTATCAGGACTATGCGGAAATTTTTAATAATGATCGTAGTAAGTTGGTGCCATATAGCGAAGTGCAGAATTTTGCTGTCGGTAAACTCACTTATATGCTGGAATTAAAAAACCGTACCGTGGTTATTGTGCCGAAGCGTGCATTTAAGGACGGCACTGAACAGAGTATGTTCGAGCATACATTTAAAAAATAATTCAGATATCTATAAAAGGAAAAGGGAAGTTTTGATCATGAGCACACGTCCATCCAAAATCGTTTGCGTGGGTCGCAGTTATGCCGATCATGCCAAAGAACTCGGCAATGCGATCCCTGATCGTCCGGTATTGTTTATCAAGCCACCGAGTGCCTTAAGTTCGCTCGAAGCAGGCATTGAATGGAATCCGGAATGGGGCAATTGTCATTATGAATGTGAACTCAGCTTGCGTATTGACCGGACTTTAAGCAAAGAAAGCGATCCTCTGAAAGCACTTGAAGCTGTGGGTGCTGTGAGTTTAGGTCTGGACTTAACTTTGCGTGATTTACAGGATGATCTCAAGAAAAAAGGCCAGCCTTGGGAACGTGCCAAAGCCTTTGATGGTTCTTGTCTGTTGTCGGACTGGGTGCCTGTCGCCGATGTAGTCACTGACTGGAAAGATGTGCATTACACACTTGAAGTCAATGATGAGCTGCGTCAAAAAGGTAATACCGCTTTATTGATTTTTGATATTGCGACCTTGCTGGCTGACATCAGTCAGGTCTTTACTTTGGAAGAAGGGGATGTGGTGATGACCGGTACCCCGGCAGGCGTTGCGGCATTGCATTCAGGCGATCAACTGAAAATGACCCTCAAAGGGCAGTCTCAGGATTATGTCTGGACGACTTTTGTGAAATAACCAAGATTTTGAATCAAAGGAGCCTATTGGCTCCTTTTTCATATGCATAATTTTAATCATTAACAGTATAACGCTTGCGAAACTGATCTGGGGTGCTTCCCATCCAGCGTTTAAACATGTTGATAAATGCCGAGGCATTGGCATAGCCCAGATCAAAGGCAATGCTCTCGACGCTATGACCTGCATTTAATAAAGACATGGCCTGCATCACTTTCAGGCGTTGCCGCCATTCATGCAGTGACATTCCCAGTTCTTTCTGGCTATATCGCGCTAGCGTCCGCTCGGTTAAATTGACGCGTTCGGCCAGTTGCTGCAGCGAGCTCTGATCTGCCGGATGCTGATGTAAATAATCTAAAATCTGTTTCAGCAATGCATGTTCTGAATGCGGTAGATAACTGCTGACCAGTTGGGCTTGCTGGAGCTGATCAAGCAGCACCTGTAGCAGACGCTGATATTCAGCTGAATTCTCGAATCCCGGATGATCTTGCTGATGTAGTTGTTTCAGGTGGGTAAATAAAGCAGTGACCAAGGGGGCGCTGAGCAGGATGCCCGGTTGAGTGGGCAGTTGGCTACAAAGTGATTCATGCACATACAGAGTGCCATGAGAAACTGCGGTACGGTTCAGACCACGATGCTCTAAATTCGGTGGGAGCCAGATGCCGTGAGGTGAAGGCGTCACATAATTTATATGATTAATATTCACTTCCATCACGCCATGAAAAGCATAGACAAATTCTCCCCAGGCATGGCCATGTAGCGGATAAACAGATTGCGCAGGATCTTCCCTGAAACTGATCCACAGAGGTGCTTTAATCAGATCATGGGTCGGAAGTTGCTTGAGCGAAGCTGAATCTGCTTGGATTTTTTTATGCATCACCGAAATTGCCTGAATAACACCATCATTTGTCTGTTTTGAAGTATATCTTTTATTTCTGACACTTTTATAGTGTACCTTCCAAATGAGCAACAGGACCGTATGTGAGCCAGCGTCAGGCATTAGATGCCAAAGCATCTGCCATCATGTTTGTATTGTGTATGTTGTGGGGTTTACAACAGGTGGTACTGAAGTGGGCCGCGAATGATATTTCAGCCCTGATGCAAATTGCCTTGCGTTCAGCCTTGTCTGCGCTGATGGTTTATCCCCTGATTCAGCAGAGCGTGCGCCGTCAACTCTGGAATGCACGCTATTTACCTGCAGGATTACTAGTCGGTGTGTTGTTTGCAACCGAATTCTATCTGATTGGTGAGGCACTGCGTTATACCTCAGCCTCGCATACGATTGTTTTACTTTATACCGCGCCGATTTTTGTGGCTTTGGGTTTACACTGGAAATTGCCGGCAGAGCGTTTGTCTGCTGTGCAATGGGGTGGAATATTTCTTGCCTTTAGCGGAATTGTAGTCAGCTTTCTGTTACGTCCACAGACAGAATCAACTTTACAAACTGATGCCTTGTGGGGAGATTTTCTGGCTTTGCTTGGCGGCGTATTCTGGGCAGCCACCACAGTCAGTGTACGTCTGAGCCGGCTGGCTGAAGCACCTGCAACCCAGACTTTGTTCTATCAATTATTGATAGGTGGAATGCTGTTATTGCCTCTGGCTGTTCTGACTGGACAAGCAGCCATTCAATGGACGGTGTTGTCTATTTCCAGTCTGGTTTTTCATACCGTGCTGATTTCCTTTGCCAGTTATCTGATCTGGTTCTGGATGCTGAAGCATTATCTGGCATCGCGTCTAGGGGTATTTTCCTTTTTGACCCCTGTATTCGGCATGCTGTTCGGCGTACTGATTCTGGATGAACATATCGAAATCAATTTTATTATCGGCACCTGTATGGTCATGCTGGGTGTGATTCTAGTGAGTTTGCAGGGATGGCTGAAAAAACCGAATATCAATAAAAGCATTCAAGAGCAAGCATGAAAATCTGGTCTGTAAATTTAGCGACCTGGATTGGTCTGTCTTCTATTCTGATCTGGGCCAGTCTGGTCGCCGTAGTGAAACTGATTACTGAATCCACCAGTGCAGTGCAGGGGATTGCTTTAATTTATAGTTTTAGCAGTCTGGCGATTTTAGCATTCACGGGTTTCCCAAAAATCAAGCAAATGTCCAAGCGCTATCTGTTCGGTTGTGGCGCTTTATTTGTGGCTTACGAGATTCTGTTTCTCGTTGCCGTGGCATGGTCGGATAATCGTGAACAAGTGATGCTGATTGCCATGATTAATTATCTGTGGCCACCCTTGATGATTGTTTTTTCGATTTTTGCCCGGCAGTTGCAGGCCCGCCTCTGGGTGATTCCCGGCTTTCTGCTCGCCGTAATGGGACTGATGCTGGTGGTCAATCCAGAAATCACTAATCTGCCGAAGTTTATGCAGGCTTTAGCTGAAAATCCTTGGGCCTATGGCTTTGCCTTTCTCGGCGCTTTGTTATGGCCTTGCTACTGCGTTCTAACTAGGACCTATGGCCGCGGACAAAATGGTGTACCGATTTTCTTTTTGGTTGCTGTAATTAGCTTATGGTTCTTACATTTAGGATTAAACGAACCTTTTATCATGCCCACATTCAAGCTATGGTTGGGAATTGCAGTGGTGGGTAGTCTGATTGGCATCGCCTATAGTAACTGGAATCAGAGTATGCAGTTCGGCAATATCAAGGTGCTGATTTTAGCCACCTATTTTATGCCGATTCTTTCTTCGGTCATGTCCATGCTGATTCTGGATGTCAGACCCGAACTCAGTTTTTGGATCGGGACGGGTTTGGTGACCGCAGGCGCTATAGTCTGCTGGAAATCTACCGCTATCAGTTAAAAAAAATCCTCTCAAGCGAGAGGATTTTTTTATTTATGTCGGAACAGTTCGGACAATGGAAAATTGAGTTTTTCTTCCAGATATTGATCGGTTTCCTGTAATCTAGGTGAGAAATTTTGCATCCAGATGTCATCAGTCTGGGCATTGGTGAGATGGTTTTTGCGTGGCAGTGGATAGGGTAATTGCAGATAAAAATTCCAGAAGCTGACCTGATCCAGATCACGAACCAGCACATATTCATTTTCATCGGTACGTTTGATCAAATTCTGCTTTTCAAACATGGCGACATAGCTCGGCCAGCGTCCAATTTCATCCCGGCCTAAGACCTCAAGTGCTTGGGCTTCACTGATGCTTTCACCGGTCTTCTGTTTTTTATAAAAGAGCTCTAACAAATCCAGCAGCATGACGATGGGATGGCGTTTATTGTCCTGCCCAGATTCAAAAGCCGTCAAGGCATAACTGATTTCAACCCCCAATAACACAATAATCCACGACAGATAAATCCAGAGCAGGAAAATCGGCACGGCGGCGAAGGCACCATAGACAATTTCATAACTGGTGAAGTTCGACATGATATAGCCGAACAGGTTTTTCAGTAGCTCAAACACCACGGCACTAAACAGACCGGCAATAAAGGCAGATTTAAGCGGTACACTGCGATTCGGGATAGTCCAGTTCAAAATGAAAAATCCGAGTACAGTCAAAGAAAAGGAAATTGCCCAGAGAACAAAGGCACCATCCAGCTCATAACCGGCAAAGTTATTGCTGAGAATGCTCATGGATGCCACGGTCGAGGAAATCACAAACGCACTGCCGAGTAAAATCGGTCCCAGTGAAATGATGGTCCAGTAACGCATAAAGCCCATAATTCCGCCCCGTGTTTCAGTCACGCGCCAAATGCGGTTAAACACCGTTTCGATACTGCTGAGCATCAATACTGTCGTCACAAACAAGAACAGGATACCAATGATGGTAAGATTGCTGGATTTATCGGTAAAGGCATTCAGAGCCTTATCAAAGGCAATGGTGGTTTTGGGTAAAAAATTACTATAGATCAGCTGCTGTAATTGCTGCCGTGCAGGTTCCAGCGCTTTAATGGAAGAGATAATTACCAGAAAAACCGTCAGCATCGGCACTACGGCAAACAGAGTCGTATAGGTCAGGGAACCTGCCTGTTCACGACAGCGGTCTGCTTCAAAACGTCGCAGTACAAATAAAACAAATTGAAACCAGTGTTTTTCATAGAAAGGTAATTTCTTTAAATACTTAACAATCATCTGCATCCAATCTCAATTTTTTTAATCATCATGAATTTTCATCATCAGCTTAACCAAAAAACTTGCAAAGTATCGTATAGTTTTATTTTTTTAAGTAATGAATAAGAACCATGATGCAACCTTATGTCCTTGTTTTATATTACAGCAAATATGGCTCAACCAAAGAAATGGCGCATCTGATTGCCAATGGAATTGAAGCGGCAGGCGTGGCAGTAAAAATCAGGACAGTTCCAAATATATCCAGCATGGTAAAAGTCGCTGAACCGAGTATTCCGGTAGAAGGGGATATTTACTGTACTCTGGACGATCTGGCGCAGTGTGCCGGCCTGGCGCTCGGTTCACCGACCCGTTTTGGTAACATGGCTTCTGAAATGAAATATTTTTGGGATCAGACTACGAGTCTGTGGCTGAATGGAGCGCTACACGGTAAACCGGCTTGCGTGTTTACGGCATCAGGTTCCATGCATGGTGGACAGGAAAGTACTTTGCTGACCATGCTGCCTCCGTTGTTCCATCATGGCATGATGATCATGGGGCTTAGTAACGCAACACCTGCACTCTCGAATACCAAAACTGGTGGCACACCTTATGGTGCTAGTCATGTCAGCGGCCCACGGCATGATCAGGGCTTGAGTCCGGATGAAAAAATTCTGTGTGAAGTACAAGGCAAGCGTTTAGGTGAAGTGGTACTGAAACTCAATCGAGTCTGACAAGCACTCACAGGAAATGAAGAATGAACTTCATTTCCTGAATTTTATTAGGCTTCTTTTTGATCTTTTTGATCTTTTTGATCTTTTTGATCTTTTTGACTAAATCTGTATTTGCATTTCAGACATTGATAATCCTGAAACAGATTACGGTCGACAGAAACCCCGGCTTTTTTCCCCAGAAAATTACCGACCACACCGCCGGTAATTCCGACACTGATTGCACCGACAAAAGTGCCTACGGTTCCGCCGACAATCACACCTAAAGGTCCGGCTACTGTACCAATTGCAGCGCCAATCGATGCACCTGAAGCAGCGCCACCCACAGTCCCTGCAGTTGCACCCGCTGAACTCATGAGAATGCCGCCAATTTTCTTTAAATTCTGTTCATGATCGCGCTGTTCGATATCAGCTGAGCCACATTTAGGACATTGCATAGATTGTTCCATCAAGGATTGAGATGTGCTTGTTTTAGGTTTGTTGGGAATAGGATGTGTGCCCTGATCAGCACTTATTCATAACATACAACAACACACTAGATAAGTTTTGAATTCGCAAATCAGAAACATTGCATACTCACTTGATTCTAGTTGAGTTCACGCTAAAACATTGTATTTCAGCTGTAAATATATGCCTTCTTGGTTGATTAACGCAATTCTTAACCTGTCATTGAGGAAATGGCAAATCTCAAGATCATCAGAAATGTTCTTCTCTCATCAGTCTAAATATTGCGATCTTAGGTAGGCCATTTCTAGATTCGAAATGAAAAAGGAAGGGAAGTCGAAAAATATGTAAACGAGTTCTTATCAGGTCTATTCAAGTTTTCAGCCAAAATACATCTGAATATTGGCGTTTCTTTATAAGTCACCTTCATTGTAATTGATTAATTATATTTTAAATAAATCGTGACATTTATCCTTATTAAATAGAAGTTCTAATAAAATAAAAATTTACGACTTTTAAAATATAAAAAAGTATAATAATTCTAATCTTTATTAGATAAATTTTTGATTATTGATAATATAAAAAATATATTATCTTAATCAAGTTTTTTGGATGAATTTTATATTCAAAAAAAATTTATATAATGATTTCTTACAAATCACAAATAATAAACAAATATATATTAATTTAATAAAAACAATAATTTATATTTTTAAATAAAACAAAAAAATAAGTGAATAGGGATAAGTTTTACATTTTATAATTTTATGTGATTTAATATTTTTTAGATAAATTTAATCTTACTTAAATGAAAAATTAAATAAATATCTTAAGTCAGAGGATATTAAGATTATGAGAATATTAGTTATCAATCTGGGTTTATTAGGTTTATGTTTTCTGAGTAACGCTTATGCCACCTCTGATGAGTGGACTCAGCGTTGGAAATCATCCAGTGCCCGTTCCAATGAGAATCTAGTTCAAGCCAATCTGATCGAACTTAAGGAGTCAGACTATTATTCCGGATTAGGTAAAACCACCGTTCATAGCACCTCAACTACTTCCATCGGGACGGTAAATACCCCGACCAACAATATCAATGTAGAGGGTACAGACAACAGTATCGATATTAAGAGTGAGTTGCTGAATGAAGCACCAGTCAATTCAAATACCAACCAAAATCCTCAGCGCTGTCTTAATTTAAGTAACAGACCAGGAGAATCACAATGTTGAATTTCTCCTTGACCAGAAGAAATATATCTTTCGTGAGTGCCACTGTCCTTTTCAGCTCTTTTTTAACAGGCTGCACGGGTTTAGCGCCCTCAAACAAGAAGCCAGTTAGCCTGGTACAAGGCCCCCCAATTACCGATATTTTTACCCCTTTTGATATGGCTTTATCCTGCCTAAAAGGACAATTACGTAGTGATGTGAGTTTCTCCGTGGGGGCAATTCTGGATCAAACCGGTAAGGATGTAGTTACCAATGGTGGTAGCGGAAAAATGGTGACCCAAGGTGCGGGAGATATGGTGCAATCTGCCTTGTTTCAGGCGGGGGTAAGCTTAATGAACCGGCGTGATCCCCGGATTATCGAAAGCGAAGCCAAGTGGGGCATTCGTGATCCAAGACAAATCCAGGCTTCTGATTATTATGTGACAGGCAGTATTAACAGTCTGGATTTTATTCCGGGTGGTGGTTTTGACATGCAGATCGCTGGTGTCGGTCCGAATTATAGTCAAACCCGGATTATGGTCGGTCTGGATTTATCTTTGACTGATACCCGCAGCAGTAAAGTCGTGGGCAATGTTTCATTGCAGAAGCAAATTGCTGCACAGGATTATGGCTTAAGTGCAGGCAGATTCGCTGGTCGTACACTCTTAAATATTCAGATTGGAAAAGGAGAACGAGAGGCAACTAACTTTGCCTTGCGCCAAATGTTGAATCTGGCCACTTTTGAATTACTCAGTCAGGTCGTCCCACCCACCGTATTTGAAAGCTGTCGTGCGCAGATACCGCCAGAGTTCGGTCAATTAAACTTAACCCGAAGTTCTGTTGCGCTGCATAAATACAAGAAAAACCAGCAACAAAATAGTACTGCTTCAAGCAGTGCTGTTCAGGAGTCAGTCTCAAGCCAGGCAGACTCATCCAATGAAAAAAATAAGTCAACCAACTCCCCGAGCAAAGATACAAAACCGCCTAAACAGAAAGAGTCCGAGGTGATTCAAAATCCTGAAGCGGAGCCTGAAATGAGTAAACAGGACTTGATTAAATATATCAGCAAGAAGCAGCGTCCACCTTCTTCAAATGAGAAAAATGAAGAAAAAAATACTCAAGAAAAGGCTGATAAAGAACAAGAAGATAAAAAAACTACAACGCTATGGGAGGCCAATCCTGAGGTGGTCGAAAATTACTGGTCTAGCACGCAGCGTGATTAAAAATATTTAAAAATGGGCTCGCTCCCATTATAAGAAGGAGTACTTAGCGAGAGGTACTTCAAAACAAAAGTAGGAAGAACAACGATGAAAAACACGATCAAAACAATCGCTTTATCCGTCGCCTTTCTGTCTAGTGCAGGTATGGCATATGCCCAAGGTGATGAAACACCTACTGAAGTAACCGTAGATACTGGTTTAATAGCTACTCTAGAGTCTATTTCTCAGCAGGTTGAAAATGGTTCTGCTTTGAATCTTGCAGTGAATACAGGTAATGTTGATGCAAGCGTCGATTTAGAAGCAATTGCCGAAGCAACCAGAGAAGCACCAGAGGCCATCAGTTCAATTGATGGGACTATTGAAACGACTGCCATTGGCGCCGCGAACACAGGTAGTATCAGTATCGAACAGGGTAGCTACAATAAGGTGGTATCAGACATATCAGATGGAACGTATGACTACGACTACAGTGAAGTAACGAGTGCAACTAATAATTCTGAAACTCTAGAGGAGCTATCAGAGGTTGGGAATAGTTCAGATATCTCAGAGGTTGTGAGTTCAACACTGAGTACTGACTATAGTGAGGAAATCAATGAAACTTTAAGCAATTATAGTGTAGCGAACATTGCTTATAATGCGGGTACTATTGATGCCTCTGTAAGTGCTATTTCAGAAGGAACTCAAACTGCAATTAACAACAGCATCACAACTACCGCTATCGGTGCTGTGAATAGCGGTAGTATCACTGTGACTGTTAAATAAACTCTTTTTTTGAGGTAAACACAGGTCTAACTATTGGCAGATAGTTAGGCCTCTTTATTTTATAATAACCTCCACATAAATTGTTGTTTATTCATCGGATAAAAAATTACTTATTGTTTGACACTCCTTATTTCAGAAATTGAATAGCCTGGAGCTTAAGATTAAGCCATTTATCTAGGATCAAATCTGGAAGAATAAATAAGAATTTAGGCTGAGCTATAGCCGAGTTTTGGATATTTTAAATTTATATCATCAGAAAAACGCAATAAAAAAAGAGCGCATCAGCGCTCTTTTGAAATTCATTGGCGAGCTTAGCCGCGAACGAATTCAACTGTACCATTTGCCAAAGACTTCACGCGTGCCAGTGATTCCACACGGTAGCCTTTTTCAAGCAGCAAGTCACGACCTGGCTGGAATGATTTTTCAATCACAATGCCAATACCGACTACTTCTGCATTTGCCTGGTGGATCAGGTCTGCAAGACCTAAAGCGGCTTGACCATTGGCCAGGAAGTCATCGATCACTAAAACTTTATCGGTTGAGCTGATGTGTTTATTTGAAATCGCGATCGTGCTTTCAGTCTGTTTGGTAAATGAAAAGACTTTAGAGCGATATAAATCATCTTTCAGGGTCAGAGACTGGTATTTACGTGCAAAGATTACAGGTACGCCAAGCTCTAGGCCGGCCATTACGGCAGGTGCAATACCTGATGCTTCAATCGTAATAATTTTGGTGATACCAGCATCTTTAAACAGACGCGCAAATTCTTGACCAATCAGTTGCATCATGACTGGATCAATCTGATGGTTTAAGAAAGAATCTACTTTCAAAACTTCTTCAGAGAGAACGATGCCTTCAACCAAGATTTTCTGTTCTAGTGCATGCACGGGAGAATCCTCAAGAGCAGGTGCTTTTTCAAGCAAAAGCGTATTGTAAAAAGCACCCGGAAAAAATCAAGTGAAATTCGCCAAAAACTTAGTTGCTTGCACCTTTATAGTCAGTTAACAGCAAACCATAGGAGGTTTTCTTGTCGACATGCGAAACTTTGACTGGAAGATAGTCAAGTTTTGGCGCCAGCCAGAAGATGGTCTCACGGCCTGGCTTGCTATGCTTCATCACCACCTTGATGGTATTAAAAGATCCGTATTTGGTGCTTATAGTCTCTGAACCCTGTTTGACAAACTTACGGCCTTCAACTTCTTTAGCATCAGCGATGTAGTAATTTGCTTTCAGGCCTGAATTTTTTAAATCTTCACGGATCTGCAATTCCGCATTCAACTCATCCAGAACATCTGCTCTCCAGGCAAAAGAACGTTTTTCATCATCTTTCTTGGTACTGATAGTTTTGCTGGAAGGATTAAAATTAATACTCATGGTGTTGTTATGCACCAATACTTTACTACTGCGACTGAAACTGCTTGAGCCGATCTTGCCATTATTAAAAGTAAAGCGGCTGGTTTCGGTTGCAGAGGCAATCCCCCCGGCTTTTGCAGCAAAGACATACGTCCAGTTATTGCCAGATTTACTTAGAGTCCGTGTTGCAGAACCCATATTCTTGCCATTATAGCTAAATTGATAACTGGCCTGGAAAGGAGTCATGGCAAAAGCCTGGCTAGAAATACCAGTGAACAGTATTGCGCTGCTCAGACCCGTGGTCATCACTAAAGTTTTGAATACAGTCTTCGCCATCAGTTATTTTCCTATATTGATTCAACGGGCAAAAAATATCACTTATTGCACCCTTTATTATTTGGGCAAAATATGGAAGTTGAAGGGATATTTCTGCCAAAAATGTATATTTCATGTAGTTTTATGGAACTTTTGTTCAAAGACTATGTTCGGCATAATTTAAGAAGGATCTTTCTGTTTAATGGGGGTGACCCGGTTGTCATCCATCTCGTCTTCATCCCAGTTCTCTTCCTGATCTTGGGAGAGTTTTCTAAACAGGGCGGCCAGATTGACGTTGCCAATCACCACCAGTTCGGCTTCACGAAGTACTGCGTGATTCACATGAACTTTGCCCAAGGTATCAATGACCGATCGGCTTTTACCTAACCAGCGATTTAAATCCAGATAGAGCAAGTCATCGATGACTTTAATCACGCCCACTTTTTCCAAAATCATTCCCAAAGGATCTTTATTCAAGACACGTTGATAGAAGAACAGGCCAAAACGCACGCCAAGTTTATAAAGCATATTCGGATATTTGGCTTCAATCAGCTGGGTATCACTAATTTGCTCGAACACGATCAACTGGGTGGTTTTATTCAGTTCCATCTGTACCAGTTTCAAATCAACCGATAAAGTGACAATCAGGCCTTTATAATCCAGTGTTGCGTAGAGACGCAGCCAGTCTTCATGTAAATCTGCGTGTAAGTCTTTCAATGCATCGACATTGTCTGTGACAAAGCGCTGAAAGGTTGCATTTAGGAAGACTTGCGATAGGGGAAATTCACGCTCATCTTCAATAAATCCTTCCGCCCTCTGATACACTTGGCGGATTCGGTTGGAGATATTGGAAATTAGCGTTTGCATATTGAAGCGTCCTGGCAACTTTATTTTTGACTCGGGATGTATCTTGTCGAATTGTATGAAAAATACAAGCGTTCATGCTTGAAGTTTAGCAAAATAAATAGCACCATTTTTATAGTTTTAGTTATGTAACGTTGAAGATTTGATGGATTTGGCATTTTAAAAAGATAAATGACGAATCCGTTTATTTTTAATCTTTCAAATACTTTTTTGGGGAGCTGAACTCATTATTGAGTTTAGGCGAATGTGAAAAAACGATGATACTCATGCCTCTGGTCAGAACTTGGTGGAAAGATCCAGTGTTTAGCAGTGCGTTGCTTGCCGCAGGCATTCTGCATTTGATCGTGCTGACACTGGAATTTGGTATGCCGCAAGATCGGGATACCAGTACCAAAGAAATCGCGGTCAGCTTGCGCCAGACTGATGAAAAAATTGAGCATGCTGATTTTCTGGCCCAAACGGACCAGCAGGGTTCCGGCCAGTTTAGAGAAGCTCATCGCATGTCGAGTGATATGCCATCGCCGTTAATGGAGCAACATGCAGGTGAAGAACTGCAAGAAAGTCTGGAGATGCTGCAACAACAACAGGAACTCAGTTTTGAAGAAAAAGTCCTGATGACCACCTTGAGTTGGCAAAAGCAGGCGGAAGAAAATCAGCGTAAAAAAATGCAGGAGCAATTACAGAGCCAGTTTCAGGCCAAAGCGGCCATGGTCGCCAGTCTGGAAGCGCAATATTTACAGCGTCAGCAAAATTTCAGTCGTCAGCAAAAAATTAAGACTGTGGATGGTATTCAGTCCAAGCAGGATGTTTCGGCCGCCTATCTGGAAAAGTTCCGCGAGAAAGTGGAATTTTATGGTAACCGCTACTATCCGGAAGCAGCCAAGCAGCAGAATCTGGCAGGGGAAGTGCGGCTGATGGTGATCCTGAACCAGAATGGCGGAATTCGTGCCATTCGACTGATTGACAGTTCGGGACATGCCATGCTGGATGAAGCAGCCAAAGCTTCCGTGCGTAAGGCAGCACCATTTGGTGCTTTCGACAGTAAAATGAAAGAAATTTCCGAACTGCGGGTGATTCGTACCTGGCGTTTTGACCCGGCAGAAGCGGAGTTTGAAGTGCGTTAAAGTTGATATTTACCAAGACCTCTCCCTAACCCACTCCTAATAAGGAGAGGGAACTATATCTATAATGTTTAACAATCATAGGATTCTAATGAATGTTCTCCCTCCCTCTGGGAGGGAGTTAGAGGGAGGGCAACTTTCATTAAAAAAAAAGCGAGCCTTGGTCCGCTTTTTTTAATATTCAAATTTTAGTTCTGTTCCAGATAAGGATTTTCAAAACCCAGCTTGGCCAGAATCTCGATCTCAATGCCTTCCATTTCTTCTGCATCTTCATCTGAATTTTCATGATCATAGCCCATTAAGTGCAAGGTGCCATGAACCAGCATATGGGTAAAGTGAGTCAAAGGCGCTTTGCCCTGTTCACTCGCTTCACGTAATACCACCGGAATACAGATCACCAGATCACCAATGGGAAATGCATCCAGAAACTGTGCCATTTCATCTGGAAGTTCACTCGGAAAAGACAGGACATTGGTCGGTTTGTCCTTGCCTCGATATTCCAGATTCAGTTTATGACTTTCGTCATTGTCGACACAGGCAATTCCGATTTCGCAATTACTCTGAGTGCCGATATGACGTAAAGTGGTTTCTACAACCTTTTTAATATAGGCACGTTTCAGTACCAGTTCAGGCGACTGAAAGTCCTGTTGTAAGGAAAGACTAAGTTTCAACACAAATCCTTAAGTTTAAAGCTTAATGCTGTGCATCTGCCGCAGCATCATTTTCAGCGATCAAGGCTTCCTGACGTGCTTTTCGTTCGGCACGTGCTTCAGCACTTAAACGCTGCTGTTCACTGTCCCAGCCTTCGTAGGCTTCAACAATTTTCTGTACCAGCTGATGACGTACCACATCACGCGAATGGAAACGGGTGATATGAATTTCAGGAATTTTGTCAATCACACGTAAGGCATGTGACAGACCGGATTGCTGACCACGTGGTAAATCTACCTGAGTCACGTCACCGGTAATCACCGCTCGTGAGCCAAAACCTAAACGGGTCAGGAACATCTTCATCTGTTCTGGGGTGGTGTTCTGCGCTTCATCTAGAATCACGAAAGAATGATTCAAGGTACGGCCACGCATATAAGCAAGCGGAGCCACTTCAATCACCTGACGTTCGATCAGCTTGGCCACTTTTTCAAAGCCAAGCATTTCATACAGCGCGTCATACAAGGGACGTAAATAAGGATCGATTTTCTGGGTTAAATCTCCCGGCAGGAAACCGAGTTTTTCGCCGGCTTCAACCGCAGGACGAACCAGCAAGATACGCTGGATTTCATTGCGCTCCAGCATATCCACTGCAGCTGCAACGGCAAGATAGGTTTTACCTGTACCGGCAGGGCCAATACCAAAAGAAATATCACTTTGCAGAATGCGCTGTACATAGCGTTTCTGGTTGGCACCACGCGGGTTGATCCGGCCTTTACGGGTTTGCAGCCAGACATTGTCCAGCCCCGTATGTTCCTGATCATCCAGATCTTGCTGAAATTCACGGTCAGTCTGGCTGCCCTGAATCATCAGATGTAAAGTATCTGCACTAATCTGCTGACTATGTTCAGATTCTTCATGAAGACGTTGCAAGAGCATTTCGGCTCTCTCAACGGCATCGATTCCACCATCAATAATAAAACTTTCTCCACGATGGGAGATTTTGACGTCTAAACGTTGTTCAATTTGCTTCAAATGGCCGTTATAGGCACCTAACATGGCTTGTATACGGTCCATCGAAATTCCAGGAAAAGCTACTGTACGTCGAATCGCTGCAGTCAAGAGTGTTCCTTATGAAGTGTGCGTTATATGCTCTACATTACGCCACGTCAGGCTCAAGATTCAAGAGCTCACCGTAAACTAAATTCAAAGTTTTAATTTCGGTAATTTCAATCTCGGCAAAGCGGCCTACCCAGGCAGGGTCACCAATAAAGTTAACATAACGGGTATTGTCCGCCGTACCGACCAGAATATTCGGATCTTTATCAGAAACTTTTTCGATCAGTACACGCTGGATGGTCCCGAGCATGGCATCCGTCTTGTCAATGCTTGAACGCTTAATCCATTGCTGAACTTTGGCCAGACGTTCTTTTTTGACATCTTCAGAAATCGTATCTTCCAGTTCTGCCGCAGGCGTACCCGGGCGTTTTGAATAGATAAAACTATAAGAATGGTCAAAATCCAGATCCTGAATAAACTGATAAGTCTCTTCAAAGTTTTCATCTGTTTCACCCGGGAAGCCAATGATAAAGTCTGAAGATAGGTGCATGTCAGGGCGAACTGCACGTAACTTTTTAATCTTTTCGATGTAAACATCAATCGTATGGTTACGCTTCATGGCTTGCAACACATCATTGGAACCGCTTTGTACCGGCAGATGCAGATGTGAAACCATTTGTGGCAGGTCACGATAGCACTGGATCAGGTCATCATTAAATTCCAGGGGGTGCGAGGTGGTATAGCGAATACGGCCGATACCCGGAATGTCTGCAACCAAACGCAGCAAATCGGCAAAAGTACAGATATTGCCTTCGAAGGTTTCACCCCGGTAGCCATTTACGTTCTGACCCAACAGCGAAATTTCACGCACGCCTTTTTCTGCCAGACCTGCAATTTCAGCCAGGACATCATCTAGTGGACGAGAAACTTCTTCACCACGCGTATACGGCACCACGCAGAAAGAACAGTATTTTGAACAGCCCTCCATAATTGATACGAATGCTTTATAGCCTTCAACACGCGGTTCAGGTAAAAAGTCGAATTTCTCGATATCGGGGAAGGAAATATCCACCAGTTTGATTTTTTCTTTTTTCGGCTTTTCAATCTGTTCAAAATGCTGATCCAGCATTTGCGGCAAACGGTGCAGGGTTTGTGGGCCAAAAATCATATCAACATAATTGGCACGTTTCTGGATGTTATCGCCTTCCTGAGACGCCACACAACCACCGACACCAATAATCAGGTCAGGATTTTTATCCTTTAGTTTGCGCCAGCGGCCCAGCTCGGAGAAGACTTTCTCCTGTGCTTTTTCACGGATCGAGCATGTATTCATCAGCAGAATATCGGCATCTTTAGGATCGGTGGTCAGCACATAGCCATGAGAATCGCCTAACAGGTCTGCCATACGGTGACTGTCGTACTCATTCATCTGACACCCTTGTGTTTCGATGTACAGTTTTTTGACTGAGGCATCGCTAACTGGGGTGTGCGCTGGCTGGGTAACAGTGTTTTCTGAGGCAGCTGGGGCACCATTCGGAATGAAGGTTTGAACCGTCATGTAGGCTCCTACAAGGTAATACGTTGAAAGAGTGAACGAACAGCCTGATTGATGCATCAAACAGGTGAATAAAAATTCAATTCACGGACTGAAATCTTGGAAAGGCGCATATTTTAGCAGGAAAGTCGCTTAAACTTATAGCCCAAATTAACTGTGGAAAAATATTGATTTATGGGCAAAAATTGTCTGTAGATTAATATTGCTTAATCATAAGGTTACATAACTGAACAATAGAGTTGGTTATAATCTTCAAACTAGCTCTTATGATATGCAACATGGGCAAAGCATAAAATCGATGATAGAAGGCAAAGGGATGTTGAAACACACTAAAACTATGTATAAATACTATAAATTAATTACTTTAAGTGTGGCATGTATCTGTTCAGCGAGTACACAGGCAGCAGAAGAACAATTTAATGATGCCTTGCGTGCAGCCAATGCAGGTAATACTGAACTGTTACAGCAATATCGTCTGTCTATGCAGAATGATGCCTTGGGCTATTATCCGGAATACTGGATTTTAAACCAGAATCTTGCCATGCAGCCTGTTAGTCAGATTATCAGTTTTGCCCAGCGTTACCCTCAATCCGCCATGGCTGAAAAGCTGGCAGCAGACTATGTCGAAGAAAAGGTAAAAATGGCAGACTTTAGTACTGCTCAACCGGTATTGCCTTATGTAACCAATGCTGATCCTGCCGAAGCCTGTGCAGTGGCACAAGTGCGCGCCAAAGCTGGCGATGAACTGGTCTATGCCGAGTTTAAAGAAGTCTGGTTAACTACCAATAGCCAGCCTGATTCTTGTACTGGTTTAGGCCGGATGATGCTATCCAGTCCACTTATGACGGCAGAAGACCGTCAGCAGCGACTCTGGGGACAACTTCGTGCCGGACAGTCAGGTGAGGCCATTGCGACAGCGCAAGGCATTGGTCTAAATCTGTCTCTGGCACAACTGAATTCGATTCAGGCCAATCCCACTAATTATTTGTGGTCTGCGCCTAAAAGTACTGCGGCGGAGCATGCCTATCTGATTTATGCGCTGGGACGTCTGGCCGATAGCGATTTGGACTCAGCTTTGTCTATCGTCAAACGGACTGCCGAAGGTACACCAGTACAGGTACAACGCGCCTTATATCGTGCTGTCGGTTATATCGGTGGTACCACAGTGATGAAAAACAACTTCAACCGTGAAGTGTTAAATGCGCTAGATGCCAGCTATGGCCTGCCATTTAGCCCGGAAGAAGCCGAGATTTATGCGCGTCAGGCAATTCGTTTTAGTGCATGGGAAAGCCTGATCCGTGCGATTGACAGCATGAGCGTCAACCAGAAGCAGGAAGATCGCTGGCAATACTGGCTGGCACGTGCCAGCGAACAACGTGCTGACCGTGCTTCCAAACAGGCAGCAGAAAGTATTTATCGTAAGCTGGCGACCGGAGATGACTATCACAATCTTTTGGCACGCGACAAGCTGGGGCAGGTGACTGCGAGTACACCAAATCCAGCGCAGCCATCCAATCAGGCCCTGCAACGTTTGGAACAGGATATTCATTTCCGCCGTGCTTTCACGCTACGTAATATCAGCGCACCGGAGAACTACATTAACCGTGAATGGAACTGGGCAGTGCGTCAGGCTTATCTAAAGAAAGATGATGACCTGTTGCTGGCTGCGGCAAAGCGTGCCATGGACATGGGCTGGCATGATCGCGCCATTTATGCTGCCGACCGTACCGCGAACAAACATAACTACAATTATCGTTTTCCAATGCCACATCAGAATTACGTGGTCAGCCATAGTCGTAATGCGGGTATAGATCCGGCTTGGGCCTACGGTTTGATGCGTCAAGAAAGCCGTTTCAATACTGTGGCACGTTCACATGTCGGTGCGGGTGGTCTGATGCAGATTATGCCGGATACGGCCAAGTTGGTGGCGCGTCAAATGGGTGAAGCTTATAACCCGGCGGCACTTACCGATATGAATACCAATATTCGCTATGGAACATTCTATTTATCTACGATTCAGCGTCAGCTTAGCGATAGTCCGGTGCTGGCAACAGCAGGCTATAATGCCGGTCCAAACCGTGCCCGCCGCTGGCAGCCGGAATTTCAGGGAATGGCCGCAGATCAATATACTGAAAGTATTCCTTTACTCGAAACCCGAGATTATGTGAAACATGTCATGACCAATGCCACGCATTACGGTATCTTGTTAGGACAGGGGGCACAGTCAGTGGGTAAACGCATGCAACTGATACCATTACGTAATACACAATAAAATTAAAATTATTGGGGGATGGTAATTTATTCATGAAAATAATGAAGGATCGTCGAGTCTGGGCTGGATCGGTTGCGCTTGTAGTATTGACCAGCAGTCAGGCAGCATTTGCTGCACCAACAGACTATGTCATGGATGTACAAATGGTCCCGGCCTTATGTAGCTTGTACCCGGAATATGCCAAGAAGCGAAAATGTCTGGAAGGTTATTCGCTGAATATCTCCGGCTTATATCCTCAGACTACATCACAAAATTGTACGACCAATAGCTCCGCGAAACTGTCACCACTGCAGTCCAAGGTAGTGGCCAGGATCATGCCGGATGACAATACCCGGACAATTTTATGGCGCAATATCGGTGGCTGCGTGCCGATGAATGCCAGTCAGTATTTCCGGACGATTATCAATTATGCAGATCGTCTCAAAGTTCCTGCGGAACTGACAGAACAGGAAAATATTACAATTTCTGTCGATACATTGCGGGCCAAATTCCTGAAAATTAATCCACAATTACCGGGCAATGCCTTGCGATTCAACTGCCAGCAGACTCAGTCAGCTAGCGTGCTTACCTCGATCAAGGTCTGTTATCGCCCCAATGGCAATTACAAATCCTGTCCTGCCAACATTATTAATACATGCCCAAAAACTGTCACAATAAAAGGAACATACTGAGCTTTTTTGCCGATTTAATTTATATTTCCTATCAGACTTTAGGTGAAATCCGTCCTCTTTTATATGCATCTGGCAAAGGATTGGAGTACAATCTTTCGCGTTTACGATTATTAGATTAAATACTAACTATTTAATCGCATTGAATATCCTCAATTGGAGATAATTAGATGAAGCAAGCAGTTCGTGTTGCCGTTACTGGCGCTGCAGGTCAAATTGGTTACAGCCTATTATTCCGTATCGCAAGCGGCGAAATGCTAGGTAAAGATCAACCAGTGATTTTGCAATTGCTCGAAGTTCCTTTTGAGAAAGCTCAACAAGCGCTTAAAGGCGTAATGATGGAGCTTCAAGATTGTGCATTCCCATTACTAGAAGACATGATCGGTACTGATGATCCTAAAGTTGCATTTAAAGATGCTGACTATGCGTTATTAGTTGGTTCACGTCCACGTGGTCCAGGTATGGAACGTGCTGACCTGCTTAAAGTGAACGGTGAAATCTTCATCGGTCAAGGTCAAGCATTGAACGAAGTTGCAAGCCGTGACGTTAAAGTTCTAGTTGTTGGTAACCCTGCAAACACGAATGCTTACATCGCAATGAAATCTGCTCCAGATCTTCCAGCGAAAAACTTCACTGCAATGTTACGTCTTGATCACAACCGTGCTGCATCTCAAATTGCTGCTAAAACTGGTAAAGCGGTTAAAGACATCAAAAATCTTACAGTTTGGGGTAACCACTCTCCAACCATGTATGCCGACTACCGTTTTGCAACAATTAACGGCGAAAGCGTTAAAGACATGATCAACGACCAAGAATGGAATGCAAATACATTCCTTCCGACTGTTGGTAAACGTGGTGCTGCGATTATCGAAGCACGTGGTTTGTCTTCTGCTGCTTCTGCTGCTAACGCTGCAATCGACCATATGCGCGATTGGGCTCTTGGTACAAACGGCGAATGGGTAACTATGGGTATTCCTTCTGACGGTTCTTACGGTATTCCTGAAGGCGTAATGTTCGGTTTCCCTGTAACGACTGAAAACGGTGAATACAAAATCGTTCAAGGTCTAGAAATCGACGAATTCAGTCAAGAGCGTATCAACTTCACGTTGAATGAACTTGAAGAAGAGCGCGCAGCAATTGCTGACATGCTTAAATAATTTGATCTTTTCAGATTAAGTTGAAAAAGCACTCCATTTGGGGTGCTTTTTTTATATCACTCACTTTAATCAACAAAAAATAACAAGCTGTGAAGGAGAGACAACTGAGTTTTCGCTATGAGCCCTCTAAGGTAGAAACAAGATTATAGATAAAAAGATGGAGGTTCAGATGTTAGAGCAACGCGCCACCTTCGAACTTTTCTTTGAACAATTGGGTCTGGATTCGAGTCCGGAAGCCATTGATGAGTTTATTAGTACGCATCAAATTGGTATGGATGTGCCACTGCATAAAGCTCCTTTTTGGAGTAAATCACAGCATGACTTTCTGATCAGTCACTGGAAGAAAGATGATGACTGGGCCATTTTTGTCGATGTGTTAAATGAACAATTACATATTGAGGCAGAGGGTTCAGGTTCCTGTGACATACCCAGCCATAAATCAACCTAAGAATTCGAATCTCAACACGCTCATAATTTAACGCTACGATGGAGTCTATTTATGCTTACGGAACAACAGTTAACTTTAGAATTATTATTTGAACAATTGGGTTTGCCTTCTGATGAAGCCTCAATTACTCAGTTTACCGATACCCATCAATTACCATCTGAAGTCGCATTGCCAGATGCCGAATTCTGGAGTGAGGGGCAAAGTGCCTTCTTGCGTGAACACTGGCACCAAGATGATGAATGGATTGTCATTATTGACAAGTTAAATCAGCTTTTACATGTGGAAAGCGACAAGCAAAGCGCTTAAATGCATTCATACAAAAAGAAACAACAAACCTAGTCAAAGGACTAGGTTTTTTTTGTCTTATCTTATAAGTTAGATCTATAAATAATTACAATTCATCTGATATAAGGAGGGCGCGATGCTCGCAAAGAACCAACCATCCTTAGAGCTCTTGTTTTCTCAGCTCGGTCTCGCCAATAGTCCTGCGGCTATTGAATTGTATGTACGCACCCATCAACTGCCAGCAGGGCTGTCCTTGCATGATGCGCCATTCTGGAATAAAGCCCAGCGTTCTTTATTGATTAGCCATTTGGTACAAGATGATGATTGGGCAATTTGGGTCGATGAACTGAATCAGCAACTGCACATGGACGCTTATAGACGTCAACCTGCTTGATCATTTTTCCTATATTTTTCTGATATTTAAAATAAGATGATATAGCTTGTATTAAAAAACGCCTCATTTGAGGCGTTTTTGTTCTTTGGCTTAATGCATTTTGCTTTTTAATATTTTGTTAAACCATTCGTGCTGACGATAATCATTAAATGCATGATGCTGCTGTAATAATTCCAGCTCAAATTCGGCAGTGGTGGTGTACTTACCTAACCAGTGGCGGGTCAGGGCCGGCTCATTTTTACTGGCACTGGCATAGGCCAGAAAGAAATAAATGTCCCCATGTTCATAACTGGCCATTGGCTTTAAAATTTGCTGGGTAATCAGGGCAAAATGGTGCTCTTTAGTCAATTCAAAGAACATCATATAGGCCTTGGCCAGATGCAAAGATAGGTTGATATACATGCGCAGCGGCATTTCTTCAAATTCTACCCGGCCTTGTTCCAGCAACACTACGGCTTCTTGCAGGAAATGTCGCTGTTCCTGACGCAGTTCACTTAAAGTCACCAGCTGTAAACGAAGATCAGCGCGTTCAAGCGTTAATTCCGGCGTATTGCCTTTTAAATACAATTGGTCAGTTTCACCCAGACGTTGAATAATCTGTTTGGTTGTTAATCGCATCAACGCAATCCTCATTTCTCAATAATGGCTATATGAGGTTAAAAATTAAAATTTAAAGCGGCAGCGCGTCTTAGAGCAGTGAGGTATCACTTCTTAGCCAGGCGGTAATGGATAGGCGTTGCTGTTTAGAGATTAAAACTTCATGTAATAAATCGCTCTGGAACAGCGCCATTCGGTTTGGTTTTGGCTGGATAATATGCCACTGGCCCTGTTTATCCTGCAGGCGCAGTTCACCGCCCCAGTCCTTCTGCCATTGGTCATGTAAATAATACACACTGGAAATCATCCGGCCATTTTTACTTTGGGGGTTGTCACGGTGCAGGGCATAGAACTCACCCGCGTGATAGCAAGCGAAATGCGCTTCGACATCTTTGATGCCTAAATAAAACGCGCGGTTTAAAATTTGAGAAAATTGTTGAAGGGTTTGAATGTGTCGGTGGGAAATTTGAATTTCAGGTTGTAACCAAAGAATATGATCACTACGGATGTTGTTAACGACACCATTTTGAATGGCTGCATTACGAAATTCGTTTAAGTGGCTTAAGCATTCTTGACTCACTGCATGTTGATATTCGCTAGAATAAGCATCGTCAACAATACTAAAGCCATGTTGATCTAAATCATCTAAGATTTGATCAACATTCCAATCCCCTGGGATGATAACTGCTTCCATTTTTTCAATTCTCGATAGTGTGGTAAAAAAAGGTCCGCTATTTTAGTGCAATAATCGTTTCTGAACGAAATAGTTTTTCATGTTAAAATAGCAATTGATCTTAGGAATAATTGAAACATGAATTACCGTCACTCTTACCACGCAGGCAACTTTGCCGATGTCATGAAGCACGTTTTATTGCTTCAGTTGTTGACTCGACTGAATGCAAAAGACAAACCTTATCGCTATGTAGATACACATGGTGGTGCAGGTAAATATGATTTGTCGACTGCCGAAGCGCAAAAATCAGGTGAGTTTTTAAACGGTATTCATCGTCTTATTAAGCTGGATGATTCGATCAAGCGTAATGCGCCCGAAGGCGTACAACAATACTTGAAAATTGTTGAAAACATGCGTGAAAACTTTGGTAAGGGTGCTTACCCGGGTTCACCGTGGTTTGCTTTAGAAGGCATGCGTGAGATTGATAAAGCGACCATTTTTGAAATGCAGCGCGATGTATTCCAGCAACTTCGTCATAATATTTTTGACAAGCGTGCGGGTTTGCATGAACGTGATGCATACGAAGGTCTGTTAGCGGTTATTCCACCGAAAGAAAAACGTGGTCTGGTGATGATCGATCCGCCGTATGAGCTGGAGCGTAAAGATTTCCCGCAGTTGGTCGAACTGCTGGTTGCCGCGTATAAGAAATGGCCGACAGGTGTATTCGCCGTTTGGTATCCAATTAAAGACCGTGCCATGATTGAACGCTTCGAGAAGAAAATGTTCAAGACCGGTATCCGCCGTCAACTGGTTTGTGAAGTCTGTGTATGGCCGGATGATACTCCAGTAGGTTTGAACGGTTGTGGTTTGCTGGTGATTAACCCACCTTGGAAATTTTCTGAAGATGCTGATGAAGCATTACAGTGGTTATTCCCGCATCTTCGCATGAGTGAAAATGGTGGTCACGCTGCAGTTCGCTGGTTAGTGGGCGAATAATTTTTTCAAAGATTAGGTCATAGCTAGGATCGACAAGAATGACAAATATAAGCAAACCGGAACGCGACTCTTCAACTGAAGTGCCTTTCGATGGCATCACCTTTGAGGTAGAAGAAGAGGAGCATACCCAGGAAGGGCAAAAAGTTAAGCGTCGAGGCATCTATCTATGGCCGAACCTGATTACAACGGCAGCGTTGTTGTCAGGTTTCTACTCGATTATTGCCAGTATGAATGGTGATTTTCAGCAAGCTATTTATGCGATTTTTATTGCGGCATTACTGGATGGACTGGATGGACGTGTGGCACGTGCTATTGGTGCACAAAGTCCGTTCGGTGAACAATTTGACTCGCTTTCTGACATGCTGGCTTTTGGCGTAGCTCCCGCTATTTTGATGTATAGCTGGGGCTTGAGTGATTTGGGCCGTATTGGTCTGGCGGCTTGTTTTGTTTATACCGCATGTGCTGCGTTCCGTCTGGCACGCTTCAATGTACAGATTGGTGTGGTCGACAAACGTTATTTTATTGGTGTCGCAAGTCCTCTGGCTGCCATCATGATTGTGTCACTGGTCTGGGTCGGTCTGGATTTTCCAGAAATCTTTGATATTCGTGAACCTTCTCTTCAGGTCATTAATGCAGTGGTCATCATTGCGGTAGGCTTGTTGATGATTTCCAATATCAAATATTATTCATTCAAAACAGTAGAACGTAAACGGGTTCCGTTTTTTGTCCTACCAATCGCCGTATTCGTCTTTGCAGCGATGACTTATAATATTCCTGTCGGCATTCTGGTCATTTCTATTCTCTATGCCTTGTCTGGTTTTGTGACCACTTTTATGGCAAAAAGATCGAGTACATTATAAAAAGATAAGGAGTCTGAGATGCGGTTTCTTCAAGATTTTTTAGATCGTTCGAAACAGCTGAATCAGACTCCTACTGTTTCGCGCCATCCCGCCTATCATGGCCCCACCTCAAAATATAAAATTATTCATCAGGGTTTGATGATCCCCGGGCTTCCGGCACCCCTCTATTATTTAAACTTTCTGAGTATTATCGGGCAACCCAATGCACCCATGCTGGCAAACCCGAGTGCAATCGAAACCACAGCCTTAGATACCGCCACCGTGATTTGCAGTTCGAGCCCACATATGGTGGGACAATTGCATCACTATTCGGTCAAGCAGGACTGTCATTTTAGATCAGGTCTGTTTCAGTTTCTGGATCGTGAGCAATTGAGCGGAAGTTTTCCAAATTTTCGTTTGCAGCGTTCTGACTCGGAACTCAGTTTTGATTTAAATATTCAAACCACTCAACTGATTTCTCATTTTACCCAAATGCGGTTTTCCTTGGCAGATCACTGGTCTTTGCTATGTCATTGTCAGGGAACGGTGAACTATAAAGCGCAGCAATATACGATCGATGGTCTTGGAAGCTTTGAATACGCGCGGAGTTTTAACTTTCCTTATCTACCTTTGGCCTTCCTGACTTATCAAATTATTAATCTCAGTGAAAACAGGCAACTGTTGTTGGCGCAGATTCGGGATGGTTTTAATCGTATTGTTCAGTCGCGGATATATCTCCGTGATTTAAAAAACATGCGGACCCAAATGTTCGATCGAAAAGTTTATTTTAAAGTTCATCGTGTTTATCCGTGTGTCACGACACCCAATCGGCAAAGTATGTATTTGCCGCGCGAATTTGAATGGTGTTATGAAAATGCAGACGGTACTTGTATCTGGGTACAAGGTCAAAGTCGTGGAGATTTTAAATTTGGCCTGGCAGCGGGCTATGTAGGAAGTTTTAGTTATCAAGTGAAAATAAATGAAGAAACTGAAAATGGGGAAGGGGGTTATTGTGAATACATAGATTGCCGGCCTTTACGCTTTCAAGAACAGAATAAAACTGAAAAAAGATTAAGTCATTTATCCAATTCAGTCCCTTTAATGCTCAAGAAATGAAGAAAAGCGCGATTTTTGTAGAATAAATAAACAGTCGTGATGATTTTGCTGAATTATTTAAAAATAGGGGTTGTATTGGGTTGGGAATCCTGTAGAATGCACATCCATCGGCGGTGATGAAGATTAAAACTTCTGATAAAACAGTGACTTAGTTAAGTTTGATTAAGTTCGGTTTTAGAAAGAAATTTTAAAAATAGTTTTCATTACTGGTTGACTTTCTAGA
>DDAT01000016.1:0-198 GCA_002332985.1 Acinetobacter lwoffii
GGTGCAGGTCTTGGCGGTGGGTCTTCCAATGCAGCGACGACCCTGATTGTGATCAACCAGCTCTGGCAGTGCGGTTTAAATGTTGAGCAACTGGCAGATCTCGGAGTTAAACTAGGTGCAGATGTCCCGATATTTGTGCATGGTAAAAATGCCTGGGCTGAAGGCATTGGTGAACACTTAACATTCATAGACTTAGAT
>DDAT01000016.1:441-701 GCA_002332985.1 Acinetobacter lwoffii
TTAACATTCATAGACTTAGATCAAAAAAAATTCATTGTGTTAAAACCTGATTGTTTTATCAGCACTCAACTGCTTTTTTCGCAAAAAGCATTGACAAGAGACACGAAGAGCTCTAAATTTTGCGCCTATCAGCAAACGCCATCTGATTTTGGAAATAACTTTGAGCCACTGGCAAGAAGCTTATATCCTGAAGTAGATGAAGCAATGCAATATCTCGACCAGTTCGGAAAAGCAAAGCTTACAGGTACAGGTGCTTGTGT
>DDAT01000016.1:909-69106 GCA_002332985.1 Acinetobacter lwoffii
GAATCCAGCCGCCCCTGCCATTTTCTCGAAAAAAGACAGAACACTCATTTGCTGTAAGACTGTTAATTTACCTTGACACTTTACCGCAAAAATATTAAAGTTCTGCCGCATTAGGGGTATCGCCAAGTGGTAAGGCACCGGGTTTTGATCTCGGCATCCGTTGGTTCGAATCCAGCTACCCCTGCCATCTATTCCCATATATCCCAACCGCCAAGGGTGCTTCATGCCCAATCTTGTCGTTTTTAGTGGATCTGCGCATCCACAATTCGCTCAAAAAGTCGTAAGTCACTTACATATTCCTCTAGGCGCTGCCTCTGTAGGTCAGTTCTCTGACGGTGAAATTGCTGTCGAGATTACTGAAAACGTTCGTGGTAAAGACGTATTTATCGTACAACCTACTTGTGCCCCAACTAATGATAACCTGATGGAAATCTTAGTAATGGCTGATGCTTTGCGTCGTGCAAGTGCAGGTCGTATTACTGCCGTGATTCCTTATTTTGGTTATGCTCGTCAAGACCGTCGTCCACGTTCAGCACGTGTTCCAATTACTGCAAAAGTTGTAGCAGACATGCTCACTACTGTAGGCGTTGACCGTGTTGTGATGATCGACTTGCACGCTGACCAGATCCAAGGCTTCTTCGATATCCCTGTAGACAACATCTACGGTACACCAGCGCTACTTGCTGACTTGCGTCAACAGTCGCATCACAACCTGATGGTGGTTTCACCTGACGTGGGTGGTGTAGTGCGTGCACGTGCTGTTGCGAAACAAATGGGCGATATCGATCTTGCAATCATCGATAAGCGTCGTCAAAAAGCGAATGAATCACAAGTGATGCATTTGATTGGCGATGTGAAAGATCGTGATTGTGTCATCGTTGATGACATGGTAGATACGGCTGGTACGTTATGCAAAGCTGCTGATGCATTGAAAACTTTCGGTGCTCGCAAGGTTGTTGCGTATGCAACGCATCCCGTACTTTCTGGTAAAGCGATTGAAAACTTAAAGAATTCTGTGATTGATGAACTGGTTGTGACTGATACCATTCCTCTTTCTGATGAAGCTTTAGCTCTGGGCAAGATTCGCCAGGTTTCAGTAGCCAGCATGGTTGCCGAAACGATTCGTCGTATTAACAACGAAGAATCTATTAGCGCAATGTTCGATTCTTATCTATAATAGAGCGCTGAATTTTCAAAGCCCTGCCATTTGGTAGGGCTTTTACTCACCAGACTGGTCGCAAGTCTGGTTCATTTAACTTAAATAGGATGTCTATCATGGCAAACTTCGTATTAAACGCAGCAGCACGTGAAGTAGCACAACAAGGGAAAGGTTCGAGCCGCCGCCTTCGTCATGCTGCTAAAGTTCCAGCGATCATCTACGGTGGCGAAGCTGCTCCTGTAGCTGTTACTCTTGAACTTCGTGAGCTTGTTAAAGCTTTAGAAAGCAATGCTTTCTTTGAAGAAGTTGTTGAAATCAACATCGACGGCAAAACTGAAAGCGTTAAAATCCAAGCGCTTCAACGTCACCCAGCTAAAAACACACCTATGCACGCTGACTTCAAACGCGCATAAGTGTTGATGGTGTAATTAGTGTCAAATATTTCACTGATTGTAGGTTTGGGCAACCCAGGTTCTGAGTATGCCCAGACCCGCCATAATGCAGGCTTCTGGTTCGTAGAACGCCTTGCCGAACAATATGGCATTTCCCTCAAAAAAGACCCAAAATTCAATGGATTTAGCGGTCGTGGCAATATCGAAGGTCAAGACGTCCGTCTTCTTCTACCGACAACCTTTATGAACCTTTCCGGCAAAAGTGTTGTTCCTTTCGTCAAATTCTACAATATCGCACCTGAATCGATCCTGATTGCCCATGATGAACTGGACATGAATCCCGGTGTCATTCGCCTGAAAACTGGCGGTGGTCACGGTGGTCATAATGGTCTACGCGATATCGTGCCGCATATTGGTTCAAACTTCCATCGCCTGCGTATTGGAATTGGCCATCCTGGTGCCAAAGACCGTGTTTCCGGTCATGTGCTCAGTAAAGCACCTAGCAGCGAACAGAATTTAATGGATGATGCAATTTCCCATGCGCTCGCCCGCACAAAAATGCTGGTGAACGGTGAAGTACAGCAAGCCATGAATCAAATCAACGCATATAAGCCGAACTAAACATTCAAAAATTGCTGGACAATTCCGCTTGCCAGAAAGTTTATTTAAGCGCAAAATGCGTTTGCTCGATTGTTCACCATACAGCAAGCAAGATTGATTTAACCAAATGATCAAACTCTTAGGTCAACTCAGGGGACGCTAGCCATGCTATCTCGTTTATTAAAATGCAAAATTCACCGCGCTCACGTTACACATGCAGAACTACACTATGAAGGTTCATGTGCAATTGATGGCGTTTTGATGGATTTGGCTGGCATTCGTGAATACGAAGAAATTCATGTGTGGAACGTGACCAATGGTAAACGTTTTGCAACTTATGCAATTCGTGGCGAAGACAATTCAGGCATCATTTCAGTGAATGGTGGTGCTGCGCATCAGGCTGATGTTGGTGATATCGTAATTATTGCTACATTCGGTGATTTCACTGAAGCTGAAGCAAATGCCCACAAACCACGCCTTGTCTATGCAAATCCAGACAACACGGTAAACCACACAGCGAACTGTATTCCTGTGCAAGTAGCTTAAGTCCAAGATTTTAAAAAGCCCGCAATGATGCGGGTTTTTTTATTGAAAAATACTTCTAAAAATAGACCTTAATTAACTTCCCTGTACCCAGTCTTTTTGGCTTTCGCAATTTAAAGCTCGTAGATTCTGATCCACCAGATTCGCCAATAAAGCCTGTCCATTATCTTTAACTTTAATCTCGGCATATTTTGCGTTGTGATAGCATGGCTCCAATCCTTCTGCAAACAGAAAGCTATTCGCTGCCGGATATAAATTGGCCAATCGGTTGGAAGGATTTTTTAGAAGCAAACGCGCGGAAGTTCCCAGATGAGTTTTTAAAAGATTTTCATCCAAGCTGGTTTGAATCACACGATGCTGATCATCTAGCTGCACATAGCTTAAAAGATGTGTCTGATCCTGAATACGCTTTTCTAAGGCTGCAATTTTCTTATCCGCTAAACCACCCTCTTCTCCACGGTCAGCTTCAGCATCACCCTCGAAATGCAGCTCATAATTCAGTGCCATATAATCGCCTTGCAAGATTGAGCGCGGATCGACCGGAGCAAGCTCAACAAAGATGGACTGGCTGTTCGCTAAATGATGTTCATGTTTCAGGGTCAGCCCCACAAAGATCAGAATACTGAATCCGGCCAGAATCAGAGGAAGAAACTTTTTCATGCAGTTTCCTCCTGACCAGATCTAATCCTTACCTGCTTTAAGCCATAGACCATGCACCAAACCATGAGACCTGAGATGAAAATCGTGAGGCTCTTTACCAGGAAACTCAGCCCCAGATTGTAATACAGCATCCATAACCAAAAGATCAGCAATAAAATCGACAGGGCTTGCATCAGCCGTTGCTGATAGACTACAGCCCAAGCCATGAGCAGCATAATGATAAAAATTTCAAAATAGCCCAGCAGGATCAGTAATAAACCCAGAACCGGAATTAACCACAGCCATTTTTCAGAAAATTGTTGCCAGTTTTGCCAAATAAAACTGAACAACAATAAGCTCGGAAGAATATAAAATAGCAAGACTTGCTCAAAGCTGATCTGTCCGATGCTCTGCCAATGCTCCAATCCAGTTAGCGCCTGAACCACCGCTGAACCTGTCAGCATGGCGATCATCCAGAGAAAGATACTTTTCTGATAATGTGAAGATTGCCAATAACGAGCTGTTAGGAATAGCCCGCTGAAAATGACATAGTTCAAGCTGAGTATGATACTGATCACCATGTCATCATGTTTAAAAGAATTTTCTAAGATCAGAACCACGATTGCTAATGCATGCGTAATCAGCAGCTGCAGGGTCAAAATAGACCAGTGCATCCGTTTGATGGTAGTAAGCCCCAGCATTAATAATTGCAGCAGCAAGACTACAACCATACTGTCGGTGAGCAGTTCTGTATGAATTAAAACTGCTGCCTGACCACAGATCCACAAGCAATAGGCAAACTGGTGCATAAAAACTGAAGCCTGCTGACCCAGCAGTTTCCAGGCGATGCCTATAAAAATGATCCCCATTAAAATCGAAAATGCTTCCCAGTAAGTCAGTAATAGGACTGCAAGAATAATCCCCGAAATCCAGGCACCGAGTGCCAGAGGAATCACAGAAAATTTGGTTTGTGGAAAAATTCTATTTAAAGCAAAACTAATTAAGGCAAACCAGCCAAAAATCAGCACAGCTAGCACAAATAGTCCAGTAGCTGAATTGGTCAGTTGATTTTCAACCAGTTCAAATACCCATAAGCTCACACTGGCAGCCAAACCTGCAATGAGAAGAATGACTTCTAGCGCCTGATGTTTCCTATAAAAATAAAATGCGGCACCTGTCGGTAAAACAACTGAAGAAGCTAAATAGATCAGCTTAGAGTGATGAATAAACTGCATCATGCTGCTGATCGAAATCACGATCACAAATGCGATAAACAGAAAACGTAGCAGCGCGTAATAGCGCATGGCATACGCAAAGCTAAGTGCTGTCAGCAAATTTAGACCGAGCAAATACAACCCTTCTGCTCTTCCCATCCAGAAGCTCTGTTTAAAATACAGATACAACGTCAGCTGGCTCACTACGCAAAGCATGACAAAAATGCCAATATTGGAGCGATAGAGCCATGGTAAGAGCAAGGCTGACCAGAGCAAAAATAACAGATAACTATCTGCGCCAGTTTGATAAATCTGCCCAATCATTGCCAGACTTAAACCCAGCATGAGACCAAATACTGTATCCAGACTCTGTCTCACCCATTCCTGCTGGTCGAAGTAAATACTTGCTGTTGCACTACAGAGTAAAATCAGCATCGGGATTGCCAGCTGAACCGGATCCGGCAGCATCCACCAGTTCGCTGCCATTAAATACAGCAAACTGACCGTGATGAGTGCCAAGCCCAAGATTTTTAAATAACGTAGTACTTCTACATTGCAGAACAGCAAGGGCGAAAATTGATTATTTCGGATTAGCTCAGTTTTATGCATTGTTAGAATGATTGAAGGATTTCTAATCTTCCTCACACCATAGCATGTTTCCAGTATTTTGCTAAAAACCTGGGTAATTCAGATTATCTGTTTTGTTTATCTAAAATTCTGCAAATTACTTTCCATTTCAACCATCCCATCTTTTTAAAATCAGGACTATAATGTTCTTACATCGCTTCAGGGCGGGGTGTGATTCCCCACCGGTGGTAATTTCAGCTTTTTATAATTAGGCTTGAATTAGCCCACGAGCGGTCAATTTCGATTGATCTGCAGATCTGGTGCAAATCCAGAGCCGACGGTATAGTCCGGATGAAAGAAGACGAAAGCAGCACCAAGGCTGTATGCCGTGCATACACCTGTTTTTGCTATAAGCCTATTTTCACTCAGTCCTGAAATGTTCAATCATATTTTTAGTTTAGGTGAGCATTTCAATGTCAAGTTTGATTCAACCCGAAATTTTCTTTTCTGCTTTAGCCCCTGCTGAACAACGTATCCTTCAGGCACTCGAAGATCTCCGCCAAGGCAAACCTGTCTTGGTCATGGATGATTTTGACCGTGAAAATGAAGCCGATCTGATTGTGGCAGCTGAAACTTTAACTATAGAAACCATGGCGCGTATGATTCGTGATGGTTCCGGCATCGTTTGCTTATGTCTGACTGATGAGCTGGCAAACCATTTAGAGTTACCACCAATGGTACAAGATAACTCTAGCCAGTTTAAAACTGCCTTTACTGTAAGTATTGAAGCAGTAGAGGGTGTAACAACCGGTGTTTCTGCCAAAGACCGCATGACTACAATTAAAACAGCGATTAAAGACGGCGCAGTTGCCAGTGATCTGAATCGTCCTGGTCATGTATTCCCATTACGCGCCCGTGAAGGTGGTGTCTTAACCCGGCGTGGTCATACTGAAGGTACTATTGACCTTGCGCGTCTGGCTGGTTTAAAACCTGCCGGCGTGTTGTGTGAACTGACTAATCCGGATGGCAGCATGGCTTCTGGTATTCAAGTTCTCTCGTATGCACAGACGCATCAACTGAGCCTAATTACCATTGATGAACTGGTACAGTACCGCCAGCAACACAATATATAAGTCTATTTAAAAAGAAAATCCCGGCATTTGGTCCGGGATTTTTTGTGTCGTATATATTGATTGAATTAACTGAAGATGGAATAAATCCCATACAGTGCAACCATTAACAAGATCAAGCCACATAGCCCAAGTAAATGCGGATAAAGCTGAGACCGAGATAATCGCTGAAAACCCAGATACACCAGTGACAGGGTGAGAAAATCCAGAACAATCCAGCTAATTGTCAGAATCATCAAGCTTAAATCGAGGTTTGGGCTAATGCCTATAAATTGCGGAAAAAAGGCGGCAAAGAAAATAATATCCTTGGGATTAGAAATACCTACCAGAAAACCGGTACGAAAGCCACCCTGTACGGGCTGCAGGTTTTGTGGTCCAGTTGATCCCTGCCCTTGCCAGACTTCCCTGAAAATCTGAATTCCCAGCCAGGCAATATACAAACAGCCAAGTAGCTTAATGCCATTCAGCCAATTTTCGTTAACAACCAGAAGACCTTTTAGACTGAGAATGGATAAACCAATCAGAACCAGTGAGGCAAAGTTAGTCCCGAAAATAGTCTGCAAGGCATGCTTATAGCCGCCTTTGAGCCCAGCACTAGCGACCAGTAACATTACTGGTCCGGGCGTCGCGATCATGATTACTACGGCCAGACAATACAGCAGATATTCGGTAATATTCACCCCATTCCTCCTTGTCTAATATAGTCAGCATAAAAAAAGAGGACCTACTCGTCCTCTTCTTCCATCTGAATCAGATGCTGACTGATGCCATCTGCCCGCAGAAAAGCCAGATCATAACTGGCGGTAGCCAAGGCCAAGATCCGGCGCTCAAACTCGTCCCAGAGCGGACGCACCTGCTTATAATGGATGCCTAAACCACTATCGTCGGTAAAATGCCGATTTTTTTCACAGAGCTTTAAAGCATGATACAGCTTGCGCCCTTTAGAAGCATCATCACGCAAGCGCACCCGTTTCGACAGCACAAAGGCCTGCACTTTGACAAGATCGGCATGCGGTAACAATGGCACCAGAATCTGATCCAGCTGTGCATCCAGTCGCTGCCACACAGCTCGATGCTGCTCAGCACTATACGTATTCCAGTGAATCACTTCATGATTAAAACGGCGACAACCACGACATACCGCATCACCAAATACGGTCGAGCAACGCCCTGCACATGGGGTTAAAGACGCAATACGACGATCTGAACTCAAAACACACTCCAAAGATACTGCAACTTTCAGTATCTGCATCACTGCACAAAATCCTGGGTCGGGCATGACTATACACGCTCTCCCTCATGAATTGAAGCCTGTTAAAAGACTTGCGTTTTACTCGCTTATTCACTCGAATCAAGCTAAAATATGCGCCTTTCAAATTATCATGCTACGTTGGAGTATTCCATGAACGCTACTGTAGAACAGCTTGCACCTGTAGAACAGCAAGCGACGACTGGTTGGGTTGTTGCCGCACTTTATCAATTCAAAGAAGTTCAAGATCCTGCCGATCTTCAGCAACGTCTTCTGGACCTGGTAAAATCCATCAACCTTTGCGGTACTCTAATTGTGGCAGGTGAAGGCATTAACGGTACGGTTGCAGGCGACCGTGCATCGATTGATCAAATTCACCAGTTCCTTCTGAATGAAGGTTTTAACGAAATGGAATACAAAGAATCTGACAGTTCTGAAAAACCATTCCGTAAAATGAAAATTAAATTAAAAAAAGAAATCGTGACTTTAGGCGTGGAAGTGAAACCGCGTGATTTAGTCGGTCACTATCTTGATCCAAAAGAATGGAACGAACTGATTGCACGTGATGACGTGATTTTGGTTGATACCCGTAACGATTACGAATACAAAGCAGGTACGTTCAAAGGCGCGATTGATCCGAAAACTGAAAGCTTCCGCGAATTCCCTGAATACGTGAAAAATAATCTGGAACAGCACAAAGACAAGAAAATTGCCATGTTCTGTACTGGCGGTATTCGTTGTGAAAAATCCACTTCACTTCTTCTACAAGAAGGTTTTACCGAAGTGTATCACCTGAAAGGCGGCATTCTAAAATACCTGGAAGAAACCCCGGCTGAAGAAAGCATGTGGGAAGGTGAATGCTTCGTGTTTGATAGTCGTACTGCCGTAACGCACGGTGTTGAAGAAGGCCAAAATACCAAGTGTCATGCGTGTGGCTGGCCTTTACTTCCAGAAGAAGTTGCCCTCCCAAGTTATGAACATGGTGTCTCTTGTGTGTACTGTATTGACAAAACCTCGGAGAAACAAAAAGAAGGTTTCCGTATGCGTCAATCACAAATTTTAGCAGCAAAACGCAAACGCCTCTAATTTGGCCTTTTGTAATGAAATATATAAAAACCCTCTTCGGAGGGTTTTTTGTTTACATAAAAATCACAACAGCAATAAAACTCTTACCAATTCCTTACCAAGAACCTCATTTTTTTCCAAACAAGATTGTTAGTCTAATGATACGGTGATTTACAAGCTAAGTCTTTCATTATTAACTGAAATTTTTAAGTGAAAAGGAATATAAAATGGCAGGCTCACTTGCTCGAGATTCAGACAATCTGGTTCAATTTCAACCAAAAGAAAATATAAAGTTGCAACGGCTTCATCAAATTTCTGAAGAGCTTGAACAGCAATCACATCTGTTCGTCGTTATCTTGGGAACCGTTATTGGCGCGATCTTGGCGCTTTTCATTGGTTACCATATCAATACCAGCATCATGCATTTTATCCTGCTAAGTATTTTGCCGATCTGCTTGGCCTATTTCTTACGTAAAGTTTATATTTATACCCAGACGCATAGCTAATTCTGCCTGATCATTTATATTCCAAGACTTTACCGCACAAAAAATACTGCTTAGGATACAGGCAGTATTTTTTATTTTGCCAATCATATGAATCTGACCGAATGGATTATTTCCGTTATGGAGCAACTGGGCTACTGGGGCATTGCCCTGCTCATGTTCCTGGATAATGTCTTCCCGCCAATCCCTTCCGAAATTATTATGCCTTCCGCGGGCTATTCAGCCTCTCAGGGCGAGTTAATACTCGTCGGGGTGATCATGTCCGGTTGTATCGGCTCCCTGCTGGCAGCCGCCTTACTGTACTGGATTGGCTATAAATTTAACCATGATTCTATTTTTAAATTTGTCGATCGTTATGGCAAATATTTATTTATTAAATCAGAGGATGTGAAAAAATCACTGAGCTGGTTTGAGCATTATGGTCACCGCATTGTGTTCTTTGGTCGCATGATTCCTGCGGTTCGCTCGCTGATCAGCATTCCTGCCGGCATGAGTCATATGCCCTTCTGGAAATTTATGTTCTATAGCACACTTGGAACCATCATCTGGACTACGTTTCTGGCTTGTGTCGGATTTTATTTTGGCGAAAACCAGCAGTTGATGCAGCAAATTTTTAGTAAAGTCAGTTATGTGATTATTGCCATTGTTGCGGTAATTATTATCTGGATTTTCTACCGTAGACAGCAGCGTAAAAATCGTCCATCCTGAGGAAGATCCCTTAAGGAGATTAAAACGATGTCGCATTATCTTAAATATTTTGCCACCGTTTATCTGACCTTGGTTCTATTGGTAGGCATACTCATCTATGTATTCAATCTGGGTGCCATTCTGCTGATTCCTGCCCTGATTGCTTCTGCCTTTCTCAGTGCCCGATACTTTGTTAAGAAAGAACTTCGTTTGCCGACTCAGCAAGAGAAAAGCAAACTGGTCTGGGGCTCCACTATTATTGCCATGACATTCGGGTTTATCTTTTTAGTTGTGGTCATCTGGATGAACCCGCAGACAGATGAGATTTATAGAACCATCACCTATACAGGAAGATGAACAAATTCATTCCTGGTGGCTGCAAGCATTGCCTTACATGCCTTGCTGTTTCATATCGCCTACAATGCTTATGCACGCTATAGTCTGGCGAAGCGTACAGGCTTGAAAGAAAATAGGGTCGAGTAGATCTCAAAGATGCAAAAAGGCCAAAGCTAAAAAAAGCACCCTGCGGTGCTTTTTTTATGAATTATTCTGGAGTGTGATACATCAGATACAATTCATTTAAGTTTTCTGGAATCTCTTCTGCAAGTTCATCCATTAACTGGCCATTGCGACGGAAAGTTTCCATTTGTGGATCTTCATCATCAATGCCGCTGAAGACCATGATTGGCAGGGTTAAATCCACCAGTTGTTCTTCAAATTCTTCAGTAAACCAAGCGTCTTCGTTTAGGAACATGGCGTCTACAAAGCCCACACTCCAGTCACCCAAGCTTGATTCAATATCTGCTTCTTCAATTTCAAACGGGAACGTAATCCCTTCTTCATTGGCTAAGCTTTGACGAATAGACTCTAACCATGCTTGCACCTGAGTGATGATTTCTGCAGGCACTTTCTTTTGATTACTATCAAAAAGTTCGTCTAACCATTTGTCGAATTTTGGGCCTACTGCAATAGCACATAAGAAACCATGGGTTGCCGCGAAATCTAGACCATGTTCATTTTGGTCACCATCTAGATATTCACTCAACAGGTCTAAATCTAAAGCACTCATCTAACATCCAAACTTAGAAAACCGAAAGGTTTAGCATAGCATTTATTCAAGCTATGCTAAATCCGAATTCGTTAATCTTCGTCATCAAAATCGTCGTCATCGTCGAAGTCATAGTCAAAATCTTTGAGTTCGCGCTCTAAACGACGTTGGGTCAGTAGATCATCGATCAGACGACGTTTTTCCAACGACTCTTTAGCACTGAGCTTGCTAGAAGCCTCATCGAAATTAACATCATCTTCACCGAAGTTATCATCTAGTTCAAAATCTGTAGAAGACACTAAAACTTCCTCATGAGTGAAAAATGTAAAAGGATTTAAGCGCTATTTATCGTGCCTAAAATAACAAGTCAAGTTTTATTTGGATTTTCGTATTTTTAATTTGTAATTAGGGGTTTTTTCTGTCTCAATTGTGTGCCATGATATAATCCACCCTGCGTCCTTATGTTTTTTGATTCTCCTTTTTTGAGTCATAAACAGACACGCATGGGATGAACTTGAAAACAACAAATTCACCCCCATCTTAAATTACTGAATTTCATTTTAAATATTTTATCAGACAGCTTTCATGCTGAATTCTCTGATGAAATATATAGGCTATTCACTAAATTTAACGAGCTTAAATCGTGCAGCATTGTACGGTTTTTTACTGCCACAGATTCAACGAAGAGTAAGCAAAAGATGAGCGATATGACTTCCCCTACTTCTCAAGTAGCGGCTCTGATTAGCCGAGGCAAAGAACAGGGTTATTTAACCTTCGCTGAGGTTAACGATCATCTGCCGGACTCCATCACAGAAAGCGAGCAGATTGAAGATATCATTCAGATGCTGAATGACGTCGGTATTCCGGTACATGATCGCGCGCCTGAATCTGATGATACGATGTTCGAAGATACTGCAGAAGCGGCGGATGAAGTTGCAGAAGAAGAAGCTGCAGCCGTACTTGCATCGGTAGAAAACGAGCCAGGTCGTACCACTGACCCTGTACGTATGTATATGCGTGAAATGGGTACAGTAGAACTTCTGACTCGTGAAGGCGAAATCAGCATCGCAAAACGCATCGAAGAAGGTATTCGTGATGTTTTGCACTCGATTGCTTACTGGCCGAATGCGGTAGAAGTGGTACTGCAAGAATACAAAGATTATGAGGCGGGCGAACGCCGTCTTGCTGACCTTTTATCAGGTTATTTAGATCCTGAATCAGATGAAGAAATTCCTGAAGTTCTAGAAGAAGAAGCGGTTCTTGCTGAAGATGAGACTGACTCGAAAAAATCGACCAAAGACGTAAAACTGGACGATGATGAAGAGGAAGAAGAAGCAGATTCTGATGATGAATCAGAAGCAGATTCTGGTCCAGATCCTGAAATTGCTAAAGCGCGTTTTACTGAACTGGAAAATGCGTGGCTGAATACCAAAGCAACTATTGAAAAACATGGTCGTGACAGCAAACAGGCTGAAGAAGCTCTTCAGGCACTTGCAACTGTATTCATGATGTTCAAATTTACCCCGCGTCTATTCGATATCATTTCTGAAATGATTCGTGGTACCCATGACCAGATTCGTGGTGCAGAACGTGAAGTGATGCGTTATGCAGTACGTCGTGGCCGTATGGATCGCACCCAGTTCCGTACCAGCTTCCCGGGCCAAGAATCGAATCCAGCCTGGTTAGATGAGCAGATCGCAAAAACACCTGCAGACCAGAAAGCTTATCTGGAAAAAGTACGTCCAGACGTATTGGCCTTCCAGCAAAAAATTGCCGATATCGAGAAAGAGCTTGGCCTTGATGTAAAAGGCATTAAAGACATTGCCAAACGTATGGCCGTCGGTGAAGCCAAAGCACGTCGTGCCAAGAAAGAAATGGTTGAAGCGAACTTGCGTTTGGTAATTTCGATTGCGAAGAAATATACCAACCGTGGCTTGCAATTCCTGGATCTGATTCAGGAAGGTAACATCGGTCTGATGAAAGCCGTAGACAAGTTTGAATACCGTCGTGGTTATAAATTCTCGACTTATGCAACTTGGTGGATTCGTCAGGCAATCACCCGTTCGATTGCGGATCAGGCCCGTACCATTCGTATTCCGGTACATATGATTGAAACGATCAACAAGATCAACCGTGTATCTCGTCAGCTTCTACAGGAAATGGGTCGTGAACCGACTCCTGAAGAGTTGGGTGAACGTCTGGAAATGGACGAAGTTAAAGTACGTAAAGTACTGAAAATCGCCAAAGAACCGATTTCGATGGAAACACCAATCGGTGATGATGAAGATTCGCATCTGGGTGATTTCATTGAAGACAGCAACATCACGTCACCAATTGATGCTGCAACGTCTGAAGGCCTGAAAGAAGCAACACGTGAAGTTCTGGAAAACCTGACTGAACGTGAAGCCAAAGTCCTGAAAATGCGTTTTGGTATCGACATGCCGACCGACCATACTTTGGAAGAAGTTGGCAAACAGTTTGACGTAACACGTGAACGTATTCGTCAGATTGAAGCGAAAGCACTGCGTAAACTTCGCCATCCATCACGTTCAGAACACTTACGTTCATTCCTTGAGAATGATTAAAATTTGATGCTTATTCTGGAGACTTGAAATTTGATCATCAGTCTCCATTTAAGTAGCCAAGACAAACCCAAACGCCTGCATGATTGCAGGCGTTTCAAATCAGGGGGACTACCATGTTAGACCGTACACCATCTCGTGAACTTCAAGAACATCTTTGGGTTTTCCCTATGGATTATCCGATTAAACTGATTGGCCTTGCGGGCGATGAATTGCGTCATGCTGTCATCGACATTTTTCTGAAACATTTTCCAGATTTTGAAGGTGATAGCGTCAGTATTACGCCATCACGTACTGGAAAATACCATTCCATTACCGCACAACTGCGCTTTTTGGAACTGGAACAGGTTCATGCAGTATATGCAGATTTGGCCGCTTGCCCGCTAATTAAAACAGCACTGTAATCGAAAATACAAAAGACACGCTTTCGGGCGTGTTTTTTTATGCCTATGCAGCGCTAAGATACCCATGAAATATTGCTGATCTCACCCCTATTTCATGCCGAAATCATTATAATTATGACCAGTTTTTTATAATTACCAAGGACACTTCCTGTGACTGATGTGCTGCAAAAGCCCGAGCTGATCATTCGTCAATATCACGACCTCACACCTTATGAAGATCGTTTTCTGGAAATGAAAACATTTACGGAAACCCGTGATGAACATAGCCCGGATCAATTGTGGATTTTGCAACATCAGGATGTACTGACTCAAGGTCAGGCAGGCAAACCGGAACATATTTTAATACCAAGCAATATTCCGGTGATTCAGACCGATCGTGGTGGTCAGGTGACCTGGCATGGTCCCGGTCAATTGGTGGCTTACTTCATGTTTGACTTGAATCGTCTGGGCTGGAATGTGCGCACCCTGGTGTCTTATGCTGAAAACCTGATGATTGATTTGCTAAAAAAATATGGCATTGATGCCTATGCCAAACCGGATGCACCTGGTGTATATGTGGCTGAACGTAAAATCGGCTCACTCGGTTTTAAAATTCGCAAAGGCCGTAGCTACCATGGTCTGTCCCTAAATCTAGATTGTGATCTGAGCGGATTCAACACCATTAACCCTTGTGGCTATGCAGGACTGGAAATGGTGCGCATGATTGACCTGCTCGAACAACCGCCTCAATTCAGCCAGTTGTGCACTGAAATTATTGAAACTTTGCGTCACAGCGGGTACTTTAAGCAAGTAACTGTCGAGCAAAGATAAAGCCTTTGCATTTCAGCCCCAAATAAATTAGAGTATTTACTCTAAACTAATAATATTGAGATAGGGATCATCACGTGATTGCGACTAAATCCGTAAAACCCGCTTTGCAGCTTGCCTATGTCAAACTCATGATGGATGTGATTGGCCGAGGTCTGGTCATGGCAAGTCAGGTGGATGAAGAAATCAAGCAGGAAGTGGCCCATTTTCCAGAAAATTTTACTCTTTCCATGAAAGTCTTTCCGCATGGCCCGGCCTTTGTAGCGCGGGTCACTGAGGACAAACAACTGGAACTGGTTAAAAATCTGGAAAAAGCACCTGATTTGATCATTACCTTTAAACATCTGCACCATGCCTTTTTGGTGTTTTCTTTTCAGGAAAGTACCTCACAGGCTTTTGCCCATGACCGTATGATTGCTGATGGCGATATTTCCAATGCCATTCGCCTCGTTCGCTGCCTGAATAAAATGGAAGCACTGATTTTGCCGAAAATGGTGGCACAACTGGCAGTGAAAGAATATCCAAGCAATCTAAGCCTAAAAGAAAAACTAAGCGAAGCGAGCAGTATTTATCTAAAAATCGCTCAATCCTATTTAAAACGGAGTGTATAACATGGCTAAACCTTATTATGAATTTTTCTGTCCGGTCAAAGTGATTGCCGGTCATGCCGCGTTAGAACATATTCCGTTTGAACTTGCGACTTTAGGGGCCAAACGTCCGCTCATCATTACCGACAAAGGCGTCCGTGCCAACAATTTGTTGGCACCAATTGAAGCTGCATTTGAAATGGCAGATGCTGCAATTGTAGCGATTTTTGATGACGTCCCACCCGACTCTAGCTTGGGTACAGTACGCAGTGCAGCAAAACTGTATCGCGAAAATCATTGTGATGCGATCATTGCTGTGGGCGGTGGTTCAGTTATTGATACCTCTAAGGCAACCAATATTCTGGTCTCTGAAGGCGGTGATGACCTGCTGAAATATTCGGGTGCACATAACCTGCCTAAACCGCTGAAACCGTTCTTTGTGATTCCAACCACGTCTGGTACAGGTTCAGAAGTGACCATGGTCGCTGTCGTGTCGGACACTGAAAAGAACGTCAAAATGCCGTTCGCCTCTTATTATCTGATGCCGCATGCTGCGATTCTGGATCCCCGCATGACCCAGACCTTGCCGCCGCATTTAACCGCCATGACCGCGATGGATGCTATGACCCATGCGGTTGAAGCTTATACCTGCATGGCAGCCAATCCAATTTCGGATGCTTATGCGACTGCCGCAGTCAAAAAGATCAGTACCCACCTATTTAATGTGCTGGATAACCCTTCCGATGCACAAGGCCGTCTGGAGCTGGCACAGGCATCGACCATGGCGGGAATTGCATTTTCCAACTCGATGGTTGGCATTGTGCATTCACTGGGGCACTCATTGGGTGCAGTGGTACACCTGCCGCATGGTTTATGCATGAACTTATTCCTGCCTTATGTGCTGGAATACAACAAAGAGGTCAATGGCGATAAAATCGCAGATCTGCTCCTGCCTTTGGCGGGTGCCGATATTTATGCACAAACGCCGGCGCATCTACGTGCTGACAAAACTATTGCAACGATTCTAACCATGCGTGACCGGATTTACAGTCTCACCAAATTACCGCGCACATTACGTGAAACCGGTAAGATTTCTGAAGCCCAGCTCGATGAAGTGGCAGAGAAAGCCCTGAATGATGGTTCCATCATTTATAACCCGAAAGAAGCTACCCTGGAAGATTTAAAATCTATCTTAAAAAAGGCTTGGTAATTACTGAAAAATAAGCCAATATAGCCGAAATTCCAGCCTGATGTTTTTTTAAACATCAGGCTTTTATCTTGCATAAGAAAAAATTCGATTTCTATTTTTGAATGGCACATTTTATGCAGGACAAAAGTCAAAAAAATAGCTAGCAAAAGCCGTTCTTTTCAAGTAGATTGGCGGACTTTTATAGAAAACTGTAGGGGGGATCGTTCGTCTCAAACGATCCTTATAAATATGACTGATCCTTGATCAACGATTAAGAGGATAACGCCGTTGACTAATATCTCTGGGACTCAATCGGCAGCTAAACTGCAAAAAACGCTGGGACTCTGGCACATCATTATTATTGGTTTAGCTTATATTCAACCCATGACCTTGTTTGATACATTTGGTCTGGTATCTGAAGAAAGTAACTTCCACGTTCCTACCTCTTACATTTTTGCACTGATTGCAATTTTGTTAACCTCCTTGAGCTATGGTCATATGATTCGTCGCTACCCTTCTTCGGGTTCGGCCTATACCTATGCGCAAAAATCCATCCACCCGAACGTAGGTTTCATGGTGGGTTGGTCATCCTTGCTGGATTACCTGTTATCGCCAATGGTCAATATCATCCTGGCGGTGATTTATCTGGAAGCACTTTTCCCAGACATGAACCATTGGGTTTGGGTCATTGGTTTAACCGCCTTTATGACCGCGATTAATCTTCGTGGTGCGAGATTTGTTGCCAACTTCAACAGTATGATTGTATTCGTACAATTGGGCGTCATTGCATACTTCACCTGGATGGTTTACCAACTTCTGGAAGGTGGCGTAAATGCAGACGGCACACTGGTCGATGCAAAGTACCAACTGTGGAGTTTAGAGCCATTCTGGAATGAGTTTACTTCTGTTGCTGCCCTGATTACCGGTGCAACCTTACTGTGCTTCTCATTCACAGGTTTTGACTCCTTAAGTTCTCTTGCTGAAGAAACCAAAGATACTGAGAAAACCTTACCTAAAGCGATTTTCTTGACTGCATTATTGGCAGGTATCATCTTCATCATCAGTACTTACTTTATGCAGATCTTCTTCCCGAATGATCCAAAAACTTACTTTGAAGATATCGCTGCAACACAGCCGGATATTTTACAAGCTGTCGGTGGCGTGGCGTTTAAGACAGTCGTACTTTACTTCGCGATTGTGACAGTCATGGCTTCTGGTATTTCAGCACATGCGGGTGTATCACGTCTGATGTACGTGATGGGTCGTGATGGCGTGATCAACAAGAAGATCTTCGGTCATATTAGCCCGAAAAACTACACACCTTCCTACAACATCCTAATCGCTGGTGCAGTGGCTTTAACTGCTGGCTTTATGGATCTTGACTTTGTGGTGTCTTTGATCAGCTTTGGTGCCTTAACTGCATTCAGTTTCGTCAACTTGTCAGTGATTTCACGTTATGCATTACGTGATGGTCGTACCAAGAGTGCTAAAGAGATCATGAACTTTGTCGTTGTTCCTTTACTTGGCTTCATTTCAGTATTTGCATTGTGGCTAGAAGTCGATGAAGCTTCGCTTAAATACGGTCTGATCTGGGCATTTGGCGGTATCTTGTACTTGGGCTATAAAACTAAAGGCTTCAAGCACCCAGCTCCTCAGCACAATGAATTTGACGATAAATAATATCGTTTCAATTCAAATAAAAAAGGCGCTTCATGCGCCTTTTTTATGTCTGTCATGTTTTGATTTTACTAATGTAAATAACAATCAAAACCCATCTGGGTATTGACCCGATTATTTTCATAACCCAGTTTCTCAATAAACAGACTGCGATTAGACAATAACTTTTGCTCTTCCGGACCTAAACGGGCTTTATTCTTGATAGCCAGTTGATACATTTCATCCACGACATCCTGAAAAATATCACAGACTTCCTCACGCTTGGCGGGCTTTAATTTACGCCCTCGCCAGGTCCATTGAAAATCATCTGCATCCAAGCTCTGCCCCCATTTTTCAATACGCGTATCTAAGCGTTTTTGCATGTTGAGCAAACCCTGCTGTATTTCCGCTTGAGTAATGGGTTGAACTTCCTTTGTTGCCGATGTGGCAGCACTGCCCTCTTCCGCATTCACGGAAGCCGCAACAGTTCCAAGACAACATACGATGACAAGTTTTACTAGAGGCTTCAAAGCTGCACCTTTTGTTATATTTGATAAAGTTATAAATTCAAGCATACAATGAAGTGAAAAGCAGTTTATCTATTTGTTACACAAAATAAAAAAGCCACCCAAAGGCAGCTTTTAGAATTACTACAAATATCAGCTTAAAGCGTTTTAAAACCCTGCTGACGCCAAGCTTCATACACAATCACTGCTGTGGCATTCGATAGGTTCAAACTTCGGGAGTTCTCTGCCATCGGTAAACGAATCCAGTGCTTTTGCGGAAACATTAGACGAACATGTTCAGGCAGACCACGAGTTTCCGGCCCCATTAACAAGGCCACAGGACGGTTTAAATCCGAAGTATGCGGCGTTTCAAAACCTTTAGTCGTCAATGGATAGATTGCATCCAGACCAATGCCTTTACTTGCCAGATCAGCCAGACAGTCTTCGATATTTTCCCAAATCTGCATATTGGCATATTCGTGATAATCCAGACCGGCACGTTTCAGTTTTTTGTCATCCAGTTCAAAACCCAGCGGCTTGACCAGATGCAACTGTGCTCCGGTATTGGCACACAGACGAATGATATTGCCTGTATTTGCAGGAATTTCAGGCTCATATAAAACAACGTGGATCACAGCTTACTCACTTAATATATTTAATTCAGATACGACATTCGTCTTGCGCTCGGGCAAAGCAGTGCTTTGCTTATCCTCTTACTTCAGGCACAGCCTTCGTCTTGCGCTCGGGCAAAGCAGTGCTTTGCTTATCCTCGCTCATGCCATTGCAATTGTTCACGTAAGCGTACAACTTCACCAATAATGGTCAAAGTCGGGGCTTGAATCTGATGTTCGGACACTTTGGATGCAATATCAGCAAGCGTTCCTACTACAACTTTCTGTTCAGGCGTCGTACCTTTAGAAACCAAGGCCACTGGCATGTCGGCTCGCTGACCATGAGCGATTAATTCTGCACAGATTTTCTCCAGTCCCACCAACCCCATATAAAGCACTAAGGTCTGGTTTTCATAGACCAACTCACTCCAAGGCAATTCTGGCGAACCTTCTTTTAAGTGACCGGTCAGGAAACGCACACTTTGCGCATAATCACGATGGGTTAATGGAATACCGGCATAGGCTGAACATCCTGAAGCTGCGGTAATCCCTGGAACCACCTGGAAAGTAATTCCAGCAGCAAATAGCTCTTCAATCTCTTCACCGCCACGCCCGAAGATAAATGGATCTCCGCCTTTCAGACGACAAACCCGCTTTCCTTCACTGGCATATTTCACCAACAAGGCATTAATCCCATCTTGCGGAACCGCATGATTGGAACGTGCCTTACCGACATAGATCTTTTCCGCATCGCGGCGGCACAGCTCCATAATTGGCGCTGAAACCAGTCGGTCGTAAATGACCACGTCGGCTTGCTGCATTAAACGCAAGGCTTTTAAGGTCAACAATTCTGGATCACCCGGACCCGCACCGACCAAGTAGACTTCACCTTTCGGCTGTTGCCATTCCTGTAAGGCCTGCTCAATCAGGCGATCTGCTTCCGCGATATTGTCGTTGAACACCTGTTCTTTTAGCGAACTGGCATATAAATCTTCCCAGAAAATACGGCGTTCATCCGGATTGACAATTTTAGCCTTAACCGCACTGCGCCATTTTCCTGAAAATTCAGCCAGCTTGCCCATACCATGCGGAATAGTCGTTTCAAGCTGAGTTCGGATCTGCCGTGATAACACGGGCGACGTACCATTCGATGCCACCGAAATGACCAATGGCGAACGATCAATAATCGCTGGCACCATAAACCGGCAATGCGGCGGATCATCAACACTATTGACCAGGACATTTTCCGCTTCACACAGTTCAAAGACCTGACGATTGGTCTCCGCATCGTCAGTCGCTGCAATCACCAGTCGATATGAACGTAACGCAACTTCAGAATGAAAAGCAGCTTGGACATATTGTCCTTGGCTATTTTGCACAATTCGCAGCAGACTCTCTTCAATTTCAGGCGCAATCACATGAATGATCGCACCTGCTTTTTGAAGTAAAAGTGCTTTACGGTATGCAATATGCCCACCACCGACAATCAGACAAGGTTGCTGTTGCAACTTTAACGAGATTGGAAAAATATCCACGAACTACCTCAAAATTTTAAATCTGACTGTCTATGCAATTTTCATGCACATTTAGGGATGTTGAGATCGACAATTAGTCGATATAAGTCGCACCACCCATATATGGACGTAATACTTCAGGAATCTCAATCGAGCCATCAGCGCGTTGATAGTTTTCCATCACTGCAAGTAAAGTACGACCTACGGCCAGACCTGAACCATTCAAGGTATGTACAAATTCAGTTTTCTTCTGATCAGCACGGTAACGTGCTTTCATACGACGCGCCTGGAAATCACCCATGTTTGAACAAGATGAAATTTCACGGTAAGTATTTTGGCTTGGTACCCAAACTTCCAAGTCATAAGTCTTGGTTGCACCAAAGCCCATGTCACCACCACAAAGTAAAATTTTACGATATGGAAGTCCAAGTGCTTGCAAGATACCTTCAGCATGGCCAGTCAACTCTTCAAGCACTTGCATCGAAGTTTCAGGTTTTACAATCTGAACCATTTCGACTTTGTCGAATTGGTGCTGACGGATCAAACCGCGGGTATCACGACCATAAGAACCTGCTTCGCTACGGAAACATGGCGTGTGCGCTGCATATTTCAGTGGCAGACGGTCTGCATCAATAATTTCATCACGTACGAAATTCGTCACTGGCACTTCAGCAGTTGGAATCAGATAAAACTCTTTTTCGCCCTGCAGCTTAAACAGATCTTCTTCAAATTTAGGCAGCTGACCAGTCCCACGCAATGAATCTGCATTGACCAGATAAGGCACATAGGCTTCGGTATAACCATTTTGATCAGTATGCGTATTTAGCATGAACTGGGTAATGGCACGTTGTAAACGCGCCAATGGACCTTTCAATACACTGAAGCGTGAACCAGTTAATTTGGTCGCGGTTTCAAATTCAAGACCGCCCATCATTTCGCCCAGATCCGTATGGTCTTTGATTTCGAAATCAAATTCACGCGGTGTACCCCATTTCAGGATTTCCACATTATCGCTTTCGTCTTTACCTTCAGGCACAGCTTCATCTGGCAAGTTTGGAATAGATAATAATTTTTCTTCAAGCTCAGCTTGCAGTTCAGCCAGTGCTGCTTCAGCTGCTTTGATTTCATCACCAATCGCAGACATGCGTGTCATGATTTCAGATGCGTCGCCACCTGCTTTTTTAATTTGACCGACTTGTTTGGCACCGGCATTACGTTCAGCTTGCAGTGTTTCTGTCTTGGACTGAATCTCTTTACGGCGTGCTTCTAGGGATGCCCACTCTTCAACATTGAGTTGAACACCACGTTTTGCCAAGGCTACATTTACAGCCTCAATATTATTTCTGAGTAATTTCGGGTCGATCATAATCAATCTTTGCAGAAGAAAAAAACTGGCTATAGTGTAAGCTCTTAACGTCAAAAAATACAGTGACCATGACCCTGGCTGCGTCCTATTAGCACAATATTTAGGAAGCTTCTTACTGCAAAATGGCTAAATATTCAGGCTGAATCACTTCCTTTAAATCCACATAGGACACTTTTAATTCAGGCATTCCTGTTGCTGCGGGAGCTAATTCGCCTGCCGGATACACCATCACCAGACCTGTTGTATCAAAATAATAGTTATCACTCAGTTTTAACTGCTGTTGTTGAATCCCTTGCGTATTCAGCCATTGAGTATTGGCCTGATACATTGCATTCAGCAGTTTCTGCTCACCGCCATTTAATAATAGTTGAGAGAGGGCCAAACGTTTTTTCTGTTTTAGATCAAAATTGATATATTCCACATGTTTCAGAGAAGCATTTTTATTCCTTGCCAGATTGGAACTTTTTAAGGCAAAAGTCGCCAGATAAGCACGCTGATCGACAAATTCCACCTTGATAAAGCGCTGATCCAGATAATGCGGCTCATCAGCTTTTTTAGGATTTTTCTGGGTGAATTTGGTGAATGCAACAGGTTCAGTATGCTGAATACGCTCAATAAAATATTGATTAATCCAGTCAATATTGCTGTCCACCGTCTGTAGATCAAAGCGTACACAACCTTCTATTTCACACACCACTTTGGCTGCCCCTTTAATTGGAACGGTTTTGGCTTCAATTTGCACAACCCGATCTGTTTGCGCGAGCGTTGCCACTGAGCTGGAGTGAGGCTGACAACCCATCATACCCACAGTGAGTAACAAGACAGCGTAAATTTCAGCAGTTTTCAATAGATTAATTTTCATCCTGAGCTCCCAAAATTTTACAATTTCATTGACTCGACTTTTATTTATTCTAAGATGCTCTCCTGTTTAGATATAGCTGAACCTTGTAGCCTGTCCAAAATAATCCTGATGATCGGCAATAAAAAAGCAACCTCGAAAGGTTGCTTTTTTATTTGGTTCATATTGATGCTTATTGATCAATAATGTCCGTACCTTTTGGTGGAGTAAAGTTAAAGGTAGAGGCTGGAATACTGCTATTTACTTTTACATTACTGAATTTGATATTGGTGGTTTGTCCCAATGAATCCTGCAAGATCATCAAGCTTGGTGCTTTGTTCGCGCCAAAGCTAATGGTCAGGCTTTCAAACACACCATCGGTATTTTTAGGATACAGCGTGTAATAGGTTTTGCCTTTATTTGGCTGAGTCACCCGGTAAGACTGCATAATCTGGCTGGTGTTTCCTGACAGCAATAAGGCCGGCGTATTGGCAACCTGCTCATCTAAGCTTTGACGAACGGCTTGCTGCAAGTCCGGATCATAAATCCATACGGTTTTACCCGTGGTTGCAATGACTTGCTTCGACGGTGCGGTCGTTTCCCAATAGAATTTACCCGGACGCGCGACTTTCATCACCCCTTTAAAGGTTTGATTCATATGTTGTGCAGTCAAACCTTTTTTCTGGGTCGCTCTTGGATTGGTTACCTTGGTGCTTTGTTCGAAATTTGCAGTCATGCTACGCACATGATTGAGCTGCTTGACCAGACTGGCTGTTGCCTGTTGCTCCGAAGCTGCCACAGGTGCAGCAAACACGGTTGTACTCATCACCGGTGCTAAAGTCACTGCACCCAGAGCCATAGCACAGACGGTTTTACGAAGCATATTCATAATTTCACCCTTATATTTTGCGTGATCGCAATTTATTTGATAGCTCATCTTAAACGAAAATTAAAAGCTAAAATGATAGAAAATAAGAACTTTTGTATTGTTATTAATTCGAAACCGGTTTTTTTGTTCATCATTATGAAGATTTCAGGACAATTTTTACATTATGGAATGTCGCTTAATCTGCCTATTAATTTTCAGGCATAAAAAAACCCACAATAACTGTGGGCTTTTTTCTATCTCAGCGAATTACGCGTCAACAGATACGTAGCGACGGCCGAATTGACCTTTCACTTCGAATTTTACTACGCCATCAGCAGTAGCAAATAATGTATGGTCACGACCCATACCAACGTTTTGACCAGCGTGGAATTCAGTACCACGTTGACGAACGATGATGTTACCTGCAGTTACAGTTTGACCACCGTAAACTTTAACACCTAACATCTTAGGATTCGAATCACGACCGTTCTTAGTCGAACCACCGGCTTTTTTAGTTGCCATGTCTATTTACTCCTCGTAATTAGCCTGAAATAGCTGTAATTTTCAACTCAGTGAACCATTGACGGTGACCTTGTTGTTTACGGTAGTGTTTACGACGACGCATTTTGATGATGCGGATTTTGTCGTGACGACCATGGCTAACTACTTCAGCAGTTACAGTAGCACCAGCAACAACTGGAGCACCGATTTGAATGCTTTCACCGTTAACAAGCATCAATACGTCATCAAACGTAATAGTCGCGCCAGTTTCAGCTTTCAATAATTCTACTTTAAGGGTTTCACCCTCAACTACACGGTGCTGTTTACCACCGCTTTGGATTACTGCGTACATAATGTACTCCAAACAAGCCCGTGTCGTCGTGCCGATAAAGGAATATATCGAACTTAAGACGTACGCCACTGGGGGATATCTAAGGGCGAGGATTTTAAGGGATATTCAAAAAAACAACAAGCCATTTTACTGAAATAATAATGAGCAGGATGCGCTAATTATTTAACTATTAAATAATTTCTATCAAATCAAATACTCAAGATATATTCAGCAACAAAATAATACAGCAGAAATCCGGCCAGTTTGATTAATATACTCAGCCTGACGAATAGGGCGATGCCCTGACCTTTCCTGATTTTTTATGGCTCGAAATATGGATCGAATCTACATAAGATCTATAAAAAGCTGATTTTTAGTGGAGTTTATGCATTTCTTAGGTTTCACTCATGTTATAAATTGTTAAACTACGCCCAGCGATTTACCAGACTAGAGGTTTTCTTTCACATGACCATCGACTTTAAGCAAGACATTCTCGCGCCTGTTGCTAACGACTTTGCTGCGATGGACACATTCATTAATGAAGGAATTACCTCAAAAGTTGCATTAGTGATGGCTGTCAGCAAACATGTGGTAGAAGCGGGTGGCAAACGTATGCGCCCGATTATGTGCCTTTTGGCCGCCAAGGCGTGTGGTGCTGAAAATTTAGAACCGCACCGCAAACTGGCTGCAATCATTGAGATGCTGCATACCGCAACACTGGTGCATGATGATGTGGTGGATGAGTCTGGCCTGCGCCGTGGCCGCCCGACGGCCAATGCGACCTGGAATAACCAGACTGCGGTTTTAGTCGGTGACTTTCTGATTTCACGTGCTTTTGATTTGCTGGTCGATCTGAACAACATGGTGTTGCTCAAAGATTTTTCGACCGGTACCTGTGAAATTGCTGAAGGTGAAGTGCTGCAACTACAATCCCAGCATCAACCGGAAACCACTGAAGCGACTTATTTGAATATTATTCATGGCAAAACTTCGCGCCTGTTTGAACTGGCCACCGAAGGTGCTGCCATTTTGTCGGATAAAGATGAATTCCGTCAGCCTTTAAAAACCTTTGCCGGACATTTCGGCAATGCTTTCCAGATTATTGATGACATTTTAGATTACACCTCCGATGCGGACACGCTCGGCAAAAATATTGGTGATGATCTCATGGAAGGTAAACCGACCCTGCCATTGATTGCGGCACTGAAAAACACCACCGGTGAGCAACATGAAATCATCCGTCGCAGTATTGCGACTGGCGGTACGGAACATCTGGAACAGGTCATTCAAATTGTCAATGAATCTGGTGCGCTGGATTATTGCCGTCAACGTGCTACAGAAGAAACTGAAATTGCAATTGATGCCTTACAGGCATTACCTGACTCCGAATATCGTCAGGCCCTGATTAATCTGGCCAAACTGGCCCTACACCGAATTCAGTAACTTTTAAACTCGCCTATGCATATTAATTTTCTAGATCTTTTTCAAAACATGCAACACCAGCTTGAACAACCTCGGGCGGTGCTGGATGAAAATCTTCTGATTGAACTGGTTGAAAGAATCAGACCTGAAGACAGCAGAAATACCGAAGAGATCGAAGCGAAATTCAATGCATTTATCCGGGCTTTATTACTCACCCCGAATGCGGTTGCCACGCTTCAAACCTTTACCCTGCGGATCATTAACCGCTATAAACAAACCGGTCTGTTTTCCGATACCGGTATTTTATCTCTGGATGGGTTCTGGAACCAGCTGAATCAGCGCCTTGGCGCGCATGTCTTACCGCTGATTCCCGACCATCAGCAACTCCAGGAATTATTCCGCAAGGTTTTTTATCAGCGTACCGATAAATACTGGCTAGATTATTTTGATGAAGATGACTGGCAACGTTTATTTTCAGTCCTGAATCAGGGACATTCCAATCAGCCTGAAAAAACCCGAATTAAAGACCAACTGATCAAGGCATTGACCATTTTGTCTTACCGGATCAGTGGTATTGGTCTGCACCCTGAATTTATTAATGCCCAGCCTGAACTGATGGAATATGAATCTCCTTTTCTGGTGCAGAATCGTGAGATTAACGAGTTTATTCAGGAATATAAAAAGCGCTATAACACAGTCACCCTGGTCGATTCGATCACGCCCCCCGATGCATCACAAGCGCTGGTGATGCTGGAACAATGTCATGATGTCGTGGCCAAGATTCGCCGTTCTACCAAGCGGACTGGCGTCAGTGTCAGCCTGACTTATATGCTGGCACTGCTAGAACAGTGTCTGGAACGGGTCGAAATCCTGCTCAATATGGTCATGGATGACGATGATCTGCGTTATCAATCCATTGGCCTATTTATGGCAGACATTACTGAAGCAATTTATAGCGAACGCAGTGTACGGGCTCTGCTGGCCACCAATAGTGAACTTTTGGCTTTACAGGTAACTGAAAATGCCAGCAAGACCGGTGAGCATTATGTGAGTACCGACAAACAAGGCTTTCTGGCCATGTATAAATCGGCTGCAGGTGCTGGTGCCATCATCGCGACGATGGCCACCTTAAAAGTTCTGATGACACGCCTCACCATGGCCCCTTTGATGCAGGCCTTTAGCTATAGCATGAACTATTCGCTAGGTTTTATGCTGATTCATGTGCTGCATTTTACCGTGGCAACCAAACAACCGGCGATGACTGCCGCTGCACTGGCTGCTACCGTACAGCAGCGTAAAGGCTCGAAAATGGCTCAAATTGCCGAGCTGGCTGCGCTGATTGTAAATATCATCCGCACCCAGTTTGTCGCCATTTTGGGCAATATTTCTATTGCAATTCCCGTAGCAGCATTGATTACCCTGCTGTGGGATTTTGCGCTGCATGAACCTTTAATGAATCATGCCAAGGCTGCCAAAACCCTGCATGACCTGAATCCGTTTACTTCATTGGCGATTCCACATGCAGCGATTGCCGGAGTATGTTTATTCCTGTCCGGATTATTGGCCGGTTATTTTGACAATATGGCCGTTTACCGCAAGGTCGGCCCGCGCCTGAAAGCCCATGTGCGTTTATCGCAGCTGATGGGGCAAGAGCGTCTTTACCGTTTTGCTGATTATATCGAACGCAATCTGGGTGCATTGGCCGGTAATTTTATTTTCGGAATCATGCTCGGCAGTATGGGCACCATTGGTTTTATTCTCGGTCTGCCGCTGGATATTCGTCATATTGCCTTTGCCTCTGCCAACTTTATTCAGGGCCTGATTACGATCAATGGTCCCGATATCGGCTTGATCGTAGTGTCTTTTCTGGGTGTGTTACTCATTGGCCTGACCAACTTGTTTGTCAGTTTCACTCTGACGATTATTGTAGCCTTACGCGCACGCCGGGTGCGTTTTGAACAGTGGAAACCTTTGGCAAAACTGGTCATGACGCACTTCCTGACCCGACCTAGTGATTTCTTCTGGCCACCCAAGCAAAGCATTGAAATTGACGAAAATCATACATCGACAAAAACTCAAAACTGAGATAATTACACTATATTTAGCAACAAATTCCTTACGAAAAAAATGGAATTCGCATAAAATACGCACACTTGAAAAAAAGTGTACTGACAAGTACACTTTGGTTCAGACAATTGGCCGATCTGCGAACGGTTAAAAGGACAAGGATTTTTGGCATGCATTACTTGTTACTTTTTGTCGGTATTTTATTTTTAATTTTCAGTGTGTTCATCCTGAATATTCCCGCTTTAAACGAGCTCGACTTGCAAGCTGTGGAATGGATGAGTCTGTATCGCACCGAGTTTTGGAATCAAATTACTCAGTCCTTATCCCTAATAGGTGGCATGCCATTTGTATTATTTTTATCCACACTATGGTGTATTGCATTGCTGTGGTATAAAAAGTATACAAACGCAATTTTTATATGTATCGGAATTATCGGAGGAATTCTCCTAGCTTGGCTGTTGAAATTTGCAATTGCCCGACCCCGACCACCAGAATCCTTGCATCTGGTTGAAAGCTTTGGAAGTTCCTTTCCAAGTGCCCATAGTCTATATGCGGCTTGTCTGGCTTGTTTGGCAATTTACATCCATCGGCAACATTCCCGTTATACCCTCATCGTGATCGGTGCAGTGGTATGGATGCTGATGATGGGGATCTCAAGAGTTTATCTGGGCGTACATTTTCCTTCAGATGTCATATCCGGCTGGAGTATCAGTTTTATTTGGATTTCGTTGTGGTATATGGTCTGGATCAGATATTGCGCGGCTCACAAATAAGAAAATTTAGATATAAATCTAATTAGAGGTGGAATAATGATGTCTCCAAAGCTTTGGGCACCTGCCCTGACTGCTTGCGCATTGGCAACAAGTCTTGCACTTGTTGGTTGTAGCAAAGATCCTAAAGAGGGCCAGCAAGCTGGTGCTCAACAACAAATGCCACCGACTGAAGTCGGTGTTCTTGTTGCACAACCGCAAAGTGTAGAGCAGTCTGTAGAGCTCTCAGGTCGTACAACAGCATTTGAAATTTCAGACGTACGTCCACAAGCCAGTGGCGTGGTGCTTAAACGCTTGTTCACGGAAGGCAGCTATGTGCGTGAAGGTCAGGCCTTGTATGAAATCGATTCAAGTACCAACCGCACTACAGTAGACAATGCCCGTGCAGCGATTGCCCGTGCTGAAGCCAATCTGGGCGTATTGCGTGTGAAGGAAGGCCGTTACCGTCAACTGGTCGGTACCAATGCCATTTCCAAACAGGAATATGATGACATCGCGGCACAGGTCAAACTGGCTGAAGCTGATTTGAATGCCAATCGCGCAACTTTGCGTAATGCAGAAATCAACCTAGGCTATTCGACTGTACGTGCTCCGATTTCGGGCCAGACCAACCGTTCGTCTGTGACAGCGGGTGCCTTGGTGACAGCGAATCAGCCAGAGCCATTGGTAACGATTCAGCGTCTAGATCCAATCTATGTAGATATCAACCAGTCAAGTGCCGAGCTTTTACGTTTACGTCAACAGCTTAATCAAGGCAGCTTGAACAGCTCTAACAATACCAAAGTCAAGTTGAAGCTTGAAGATGGCAGTATCTACCCGGTTGAAGGCCGTCTTGCATTCTCTGATGCTAGCGTGAACCCGGAAACAGGTACCGTGACTTTACGTGCGGTATTCCCGAACAAAAATCACCTGCTTCTTCCAGGTATGTTTGCCACTGCGCAAATCGTACAGGGTGAAGTACCGAATGCTTTCCTGATTCCGCAAGCAGCTTTGACCCGTACCCCAACAGGTCAGGCGATGGCGATGCTGGTCGGTGCTGACAATAAAGTGACGCCACGTCCAGTGACCACCGTTGGTTCCCAAGGCAGCAACTGGATTGTGACCGAAGGTCTGAATCCAGGCGATAAAGTAATTGTAGATGGTATTGCGAAAGTAAAACCTGAACAGCAAGTTGTACCAAAACCTTATCAACCTCAAGCTGCTGCGCCACAAGGTGCTGCACAACCTGCTGCCCAACAACCTGGTGCAGCGCAAAAAGCGGATGATGCAAAAGAACAATCTGAACAAAAACCTGCTGCCAAAGCATAAGGAGTAAGGTTTATGGCTCAATTTTTTATTCATCGTCCTATCTTTGCCTGGGTGATTGCACTGGTCATCATGCTGGCAGGTATTTTGACCCTGACCAAAATGCCGATTGCCCAGTATCCGACCATTGCTCCGCCTACAGTCACGATTTCTGCGACTTATCCAGGGGCATCTGCTGAAACGGTCGAAAATACTGTAACTCAGATCATCGAGCAGCAAATGAATGGTCTGGATGGTCTGCGTTATATCTCATCTAACAGTGCGGGTAACGGTTCTTCATCTATTTCCTTGAACTTTGAACAGGGTGTCGATCCTGATATCGCACAGGTTCAGGTTCAAAACAAATTACAGTCTGCGACTGCACTTCTTCCTGAAGATGTACAGCGTCAGGGTGTGCGTGTTACCAAATCAGGTGCCAGCTTCCTGCAGGTATTGGCTTTCTATTCACCTGATGGCAGCATGACCGCCGATGACATCAAAGACTATGTGAATTCGAACATTTCTGAACCTTTAAGCCGTGTGGCTGGGGTGGGTGAAGTTCAGGTCTTTGGTGGTTCTTATGCTATGCGAATCTGGCTTGATCCAGCCAAAATGGCGAGCCTGCAAGTCACGCCAAGTGATATTGCGACTGCCATTCGTACCCAAAATGCTCAGGTCGCTGTGGGTCAGCTCGGTGGTGCACCAGCTGTTGAAGGACAAGTCCTGAATGCGACTGTCACCGCACAAAGCCTGCTGCAAACTCCAGAACAGTTCAGCAATATCTTCCTGAAAAACACCACTTCGGGCGCGCAAGTCCGTCTGGGTGATGTTGCACGGGTTGAACTCGGTGCAGATAACTATCAGTTTGATTCGAAGTTTAACGGTAAACCGGCTGGTGGTGTGGCAATTAAACTTGCCACTGGTGCTAACGCACTTGATACAGCCCAAGCAGTAGAAGAACGCTTAGAGCAGTTACGTCCGAACTATCCGCAAGGCATGGTCGACCAACTGGCTTTTGACACCACGCCATTTATTGAACTGTCGATCAAGAGTGTAGTTAAAACGCTGATCGAAGCAATTATTCTAGTGTTCCTGGTCATGTTCCTGTTCCTGCAGAACTGGCGTGCTACCATTATTCCAACCATGGCAGTTCCAGTCGTGGTATTGGGTACCTTTGCCGTGATTAATGTCTTCGGCTTCTCGATTAATACCCTAACCATGTTTGCCATGGTACTGGCGATTGGTCTTCTGGTCGATGACGCGATTGTTGTGGTCGAGAACGTCGAACGGGTCATGGTGGAAGAGCATCTGGATCCGGTTTCTGCAACTGAAAAGTCGATGAAACAGATTTCTGGTGCACTGATTGGTATTACCTCGGTGCTATCGGCAGTATTCGTTCCAATGGCTTTCTTCGGTGGAACCACCGGGGTTATTTATCGTCAGTTCTCGATTACGCTGGTCACAGCAATGGTCTTGTCGCTGATAGTGGCATTAACCTTTACCCCTGCCCTATGTGCGACCCTGCTGAAACAGCATGATCCGAACAAGCCGCAAAGTAATGGTATATTTGCGCGTTTCTTCCGCTGGTTTAATAGCAGTTTTGACAAGGTTTCTGTGAAATATCAGGGCGGCGTCAACCGTATGACTCACAGCAAGATTTTCTCAGGCGTGGTGTATGCCGTGGTACTGGGTATTATTGTGCTGTTGTTCCAGAAACTGCCTTCTTCATTCCTACCGGATGAAGACCAGGGCGTGGTCATGACGCTGGTTCAGTTACCGCCAAATGCAACCTTGGAACGTACCGACAAAGTGGTCAGCACCATGACCAACTATTTCTTGGAAAACGAGAAAGAGCATGTCGAATCCGTCTTTAGTGTGGCAGGTTTCTCCTTCACGGGTGTGGGACAAAATGCAGGTCTGGCTTTCATTAAGTTGAAAGACTGGTCAGAGCGTCACAGTCCGGAATCTCAAGTCGGTGCCATTATTCAACGTGGTATGGCGCTAAACATGATTGTCAAAGATGCGTCTTACATCATGCCGCTACAATTACCTGCAATGCCTGAACTGGGTGTGTCGGCTGGCTTTAACTTACAGCTCAAAGCTGCAAGTGGTCAAAGTCATGACCAGCTCCTGGCAGCACGTAATACGATCCTCGGTCTAGCAGCACAAGACTCGCGTCTGGCTGGTGTGCGTCCGAATGGTCAGGAAGATACTCCACAGTACCGTGTCATTGTCGATCATGCACAAGCCGGTGCATTGGGCGTGAGTGTTGCTGAAATTAACAGCACCATGGGTATTGCTTGGGGCGGTTCGTATATCAATGACTTCATTGATCGCGGTCGTGTCAAGAAAGTCTATGTTCAGGGTGAAGCTGGCTCGCGGATGATGCCGGAAGATCTGGACCAATGGTATGTGCGTAATAACCGCGGTGAAATGGTGCCATTCTCGGCGTTTGCCACAGGCGAATGGACCTACGGTTCACCACGTCTTGAGCGTTATAACGGCGTATCTTCGATGAACATTCAGGGTACACCTGCTCCGGGTATCAGTTCAGGTGATGCGATGGTGGCCATGGAAGAAATCGTGGCGAAGTTACCAGAAATGGGCTTACAAGGTTTCGATTTCGAATGGACAGGTCTGTCTTTGGAAGAGCGTGAATCTGGTGCACAGGCGCCGTTCCTGTATGCCTTGTCACTGCTGATCGTCTTCCTATGTCTGGCAGCCCTGTATGAAAGCTGGTCGATTCCGTTCTCGGTTCTAATGGTGGTGCCATTGGGTATTGTTGGTGCATTATTACTTACCTTTGGTGGAATGGTATTGCTGCAAAACCCGAACCTGTCGAATAACATTTACTTCCAGGTGGCGATTATTGCCGTGATTGGTCTTTCTGCGAAAAACGCGATCTTGATTGTCGAGTTTGCGAAAGAATTGCAGGAACAAGGTGAAGAGTTATTTGAAGCGACCTTGCATGCGGCAAAAATGCGTTTACGTCCAATTATCATGACCACATTGGCCTTTGGTTTTGGTGTATTACCGCTTGCCCTGGCTTCAGGTGCAGGTGCAGGTAGCCAGCACTCAGTCGGTTATGGTGTACTCGGCGGCGTGATCAGCTCGACCTTGTTAGGTATCTTCTTTATCCCGGTATTCTACGTGTGGATTCGAAGTGTCTTTAAATACAAACCAAAACAACAAAATCAGGAGTATAAGTCGTAATGCAAAATGTATGGTCTATTACAGGTCGTAGCATTGCGGTATCTGCCCTTGCGCTTGCTTTGACGGCTTGTCAAAGCATGCGCAGTCCAGAGCCGGTTGCGCAGGCAGATATCCCGAGCAGCTATACCAATGCGTCTGGTACTTCTGTAGCAGAACAAGGTTATAAAAACTTTTTTGCTGATCAGCGCCTGTTACAGGTGCTGGATCTGGCATTAAACAATAACCGTGATTTGCGTATTGCTGCCCTCAATATTCAACGAGCTCAGCAACAGTATCAGATTACTGAAAACAACCAGTTACCGACGATTGGTGCCAGTGGTAGCGTATTACGCCAGGACACCATGAATTCCCAGAATCGTGGTGCAGTGACGACTTATAATGTCGGACTGGGTGTAACTGCGTATGAACTGGATTTTTGGGGACGTGTCCGCAGCTTGCGTGACAATGCGCTAGATAACTTCCTAGCGACCCAAAGTGCGCGAGATGCGACGCAAATTGCCTTGATTGGTCAGGTATCTCAGGCTTGGCTTAGCTATTCGTTTGCCAATGCCAATCTGGCTTTAGCTGAACAAACGCTGAAAGCCCAGCTTGAATCTTTCAATCTGAACAAAAAACGTTTTGATGTCGGGATTGATAGCGAGCTTCCAGTACGTCAGGCACAGATCTCGGTTGAAACCGCACGTAATGATGTTGCGAATTACCGCACTCAGGTAGCACAGGCACAAAACCTGTTAAACCTGCTGGTCGGTCAGCAAGTGCCTGCGAATTTATTACCAGCACAACGCGTGACCCGCATCACCTCCAATACTGCATTGGGTTCAGGCTTGCCAAGTGATCTATTGATCAACCGTCCAGATGTTCGTGCAGCAGAATACCGCCTGTCTGCGGCAGGTGCCAATATTGCGGCAGCACGTGCACGTCTGTTCCCGACAATTAGTTTGACCGGTTCAGCAGGTTATGCCTCTACTGATTTAGGCGACCTGTTTAAATCAGGTAGTTTTGCCTGGTCATTTGGTCCGAGTCTGGATATTCCAATTTTTGATTGGGGTACCCGTCAGGCCAATATCCGTATTTCTGAAACCGATCAGCAAATTGCCTTGTCAGATTACGAAAAGTCGATTCAGACTGCTTTCCGTGAAGTGAATGATGCCTTGGCAGTACGTCAGAATATTGGTGACCGTCTTGCAGCTCAGCGCCGTCTGGTCGAAGCAACCAACACCACCTATCGCTTGTCACAGGCACGTTTCCGCGCCGGAATTGACAGCTATCTGACGGTACTGGATGCACAGCGTGCGTCTTATGCAGCAGAACAAGGTTTGTTATTGCTTGAACAGGCCAATCTGAACAATCAGGTTGAAGTCTACAAAACCCTGGGGGGCGGCTTGAAAGTCAATACGACGGATACCTTGCCGAATACACCGTCTGTATCTGAACAGCGCCGTGCGGCAGAACAACCAGCGCAATAAATTCCAGACAGATCAGGAAAAGCTCACTTCGGTGGGCTTTTTTTATTGCATTTTCGAGGCAGTTTTCCTATTGTCATAGACCAGCGATTTATTTAGAAAACATGCACATGTTACTTAGCAATCTGGAATCTGTACCGGGACATACCATTCGCCAGCAAATTGATGTGGTGTATGGCAGTACCGTACGCAGCAAACATGTCGGACGTGACTTACTGGCCGGCCTGAAAAATATTGTCGGTGGTGAGCTTACCGCCTATACCGAACTGCTGGAAGAATCCCGTCAGGAAGCCATGAACCGTATGATTGAAAAAGCCCGCAGCATGGGTGCCAATGCAATTGTCGGCATTCGTTTCTCGACCTCTAATATTGCCCAAGGTGCTTCTGAACTCTTTGTTTATGGGACAGCCGTAGTCGTTGATCCGATCATGCCGAAATTGCCCGACCCTTTTCCGCAGGCAGATTAAAGCATGGATGGTTTAATTCTCCAGATCATCATTTTTGCCATTCTGTTTAGTGTCGGTTTCGGTTTTGGACGTTATAACGAAGGTAAACATTTTCGTTATCTGGATGAACAGGAACAACGTCTGGCCTATATCCGAGTGAACAATAGCCGCTTCGCTGTATCGGAATATTCCGGACAGATGATCAGTAGTAATGTAGTCATTTCTCATGATTATTTTAAATATGCGATTGCCAATGTACAGAATATGCTGGGTGGCCGTCTGACCAGCTATGAAAGTGTAGTAGAACGCGCACGACGTGAAGCGATTGTACGTTTAAAACTCGAGGCCGAAAAAATCGGAGCGACTCAGATTATGGGCATTCGGCTCAGCACGACTGAACTCGGTATGCAAGGTGGCATGGTGGAAGTCTTTGCTTATGGCACTGCAATCCAACAACCGGCTCAATCCGTCTAAAAGCCAGTCCAGAAAAAAATTTATTGAGATGATCACGCCTGCTGTGCGATCCGCGCAGTCAAATTGCTGGACGTGGATCAAGCTCAGCACCTTTAAGATGAAAGGTCGTAGAGTAAACAACTGAGGCTGATACTCAGGCCGTTGCAATCTTCATTATTGCAAACGGTTCTGTGCTAGGATCTTGAGAAGTCAGCAAAATAAATATAAATGGCATGATGCAGCTTCTTCAATCTATAAAAACGGCACTACAATCCCGTCTGTATTTCTTTATTATTTTCCCAGCCATCATTGGATTTTATCTGGTTTTACAGACAGTCACCCCTTTGAGCTGGTCAAGCTGCCTGTTGATCAGCTGGAATATCGCGATTTACGCTTATTTATTATTGACCATAAAAAAACTCTGGCGTATTGATCATGCTCATATTCTGCAACGCGCCATGCAACAAGATGCCAGCAAATGGATCATTCTGTTTCTAGTGATCATCACCCTGATCATGTGTTTTATTGCGATTATTATTGAAATTAATCATTTACCCCAAGACACCACTATTCGAACCGGCCATTTAATCTTATCAGTTCTGACCATTATTTCAGCCTGGTTCTTGATGCATACGATTTTTGCAATTCATTATGCACATGACTTTTATCTAGCGCTCGACAAACAGCAACAAGGTGGACTAGATTTCCCCAATACCACCAAACCGACTTATCCGGACTTTCTATATTTCAGTTATATCATCGGGACTTCTGCGCAAACTGCAGATGTCTCCATTACTTGCCAATCCATGCGGGTTTTAAATACCCTACATTTGCTTTTGGCTTACGGATTCAATACCACCATTCTGGCCATCAGCATTAACGTGACGGCAAACTTTATCAGCACTTAAAAAAGTTTTTTGGATAGTGGTAGTGCCCTGAAAATGGCGATCTACCACCCAATCAACTACCACTACCCGGCGTCTACCTGATCAGTTTTTAAATTAGGTCGATCACACTATTTGATTGCTTCAAGCGGTGAGACCTTTACGCAATTCATCTTCGACGATGCTGAGTTCAATTTCACTAAATTTACGAATTTCACCTTCAGCATGCTTTTCTAGCATGCCACCCAGCAAAGGCACTTTGACTTTGACTGTCCAGTTTAACTGAAACTGGATCTGGTCCTCATCTCCAGTGACTGCACGCTGACAGATGGCCTCGATCGGCAAGTTCGCACCGAGTTGTACCGTCGAAGTCATTTCATTCAGATCGCTGACATCGGTACGTTGCAAACGAAATGCATCTTTGAGTAATTTTTTTGCGATATCCGGAATATTAACATCTAGATTATAAGCGCGTTTCAGGGTATACATATGCCCCTGCTTTTCCGAAACCAGGATTTCCAAGTTTTGCGCAGGAATTCGATGGCAAACTGCCTCATGCAAACGAATATCATTGGCCAAACGCTTAAATTCATCAATAGACACGCCATTGATAATTGCTTTCACGGTGAATTGATGTGCCATGCTAATTTTTCCTTATTTTTATTACGATATTCGCCTATGCCAATCCTGACCAATGCGAATAAAAATCAGATACAGAGATGACTCTGCAATTTATATCAACTTTATAGCGGATGTCATTATTCTTTTATCGGGAAATGCCGGCAGTCCGGTCAATGTTTGCAACATAGTTTTACTGAAAGCTGTGCCTGTCCACAGCTGATCTGTAGCTGTGCTTCGCCATAATAGATCACAGCATGAAACTCATCGGCACCATCGTCCAGACCGGAAACATAGTATTCTGTACCAGCAGGGAAAGCCTGCAACCAGTCAGCCTTATAAAAATTCGAGACCGAATCAAACTGCAAATACAGTTCAGGCTCAGCTTCGATCTTCATCGCCAGTGCAATAAACTTCTGTAATTGTGCTTGATGAAAATCAATGATCATAGCGCTCCTGCCTTTTTAGTCCGGATCATTGCTCGCCAGACTCCGTACATTCTAAACGACTATTTCAAGAATAGGACTCGCGAGTCTTGAGGTTTTTCTAGCGCAAGATTATGGCTTAAAGGAGATAAATTATATGGGCTATTTCCGCCAAGAGGCAGAAAAAATCTGAGCTAAGGCATGAGATACCTTTTCTGAATTATAATGGCTTAAGTACGTAGCCTGAGATCTTCAATCGTACAGAATGACTGAAAGTTGTGTTCTAAGCACAGTCAGAATGCAAAAGTTCCCTGCGAATTTCATGCCGGTGCTCTTCTCCAAAACGGTCGACATGTGCATAGAATACGCCATAGCGACCGACATAATATTCCAGTGACTGATCATAAAAATTCCAGAAAATAGACCATTCGCCTAAATCCATCTGACGAATCTGGGTGCCACTATGCATTGGCATTTTTTGTAATAGTTCTTGCTGTAACTGTTCGGCCTGTGCCCGATTCTCAATATGCACCTGCCGTTGAAAGAATAGCTGTGCCACATCGTCAAACAGTTCCAGTTCATAAGCATCCACCAGATGTACTTGCTGCTCTTGCTCGATGACCTCTTGCTCTGTCATGCTGGAAATCTGTGCCGGTTTTTCTGGACGCTGACGCGCCAGATGGCACTGAGCTTTATAGATCTTTCTGCCTACGATCCAGGCAGCATTCAACATGAATAAAACACATAACAGGAGCAGTAATTTCAGCATGGTTGATGATCTCATGTGACTAATTTTATTTTTATGGTTATAGGATCAAGATTCATTTGAATAGTCCCTTTTGACTCAGCATACGTCTATTTTTTATACAGTGCAAACTTGAGGCTTATTTTTACTATTTATCTTCTCTGCTTGCTCATTTGTGCCCAGATTCGAACTTCGATTTATTTAAAAATTGATTTACTTTGATTTTTTATTTTTAACGCTGTAATGAGATTCAAGAACTTGAGATAAACAAACAGGACAAATGATCCTAGACAGTATCGTGGACAACAAATCCCTCTAAATTCTTGAAATATTTCTGCTCAAAGGCTTCTGGACTTAACCAGCCGTTTGCAGAATGTCTTCTGATTCGATTGTAATAAATCTCAATATAGTCAAACAAGACAGCATTTGCCTCTTTTCTCGTAGAAAATACACTGCCATGTACTACATGCCCCTTCAGGGTATGGAAGAAGCTTTCGGTCACTGCATTGTCCCAACAGTTTCCTCGTCTAGACATGCTTTGAATACAGTTATTCGTCAATAATAGCGCCCTAAAATCACGACTACAGTACTGTGAGCCTTGGTCCGAATGTACCATGACACCCATTGGATACCCCTGACGAGCCATTGCATAATTAAACGCATCACACACCAATTGGCGGTCTATTCGATGGCTGGTTTGCCAACCCACAATACGACGGCTGAATAGATCTAGCATCACACATAAATACAGCCAGCCTTCTTTAGTGCGGATATAGGTAATATCCGTTGTCCAAACTTTATTAGGCTGAGTAACTGTAAATTGGCGATCCAACAAATTTGGTGCTGTAGACAAACGATGGTTTGAATCAGTCGTATGCTTGTATTTACGTGCAATCCTACTACATAAACCAAGCTTTTTTAGCATCCTTCCAACGGTACGTTCGCTCATGCGATAACCTAAATCACGCATGTCATGTACCAATGACGGTGCACCCAATCGTGCATGATGCTGCCAATATACGGCTTTTAAATCATTGTATTTCTGCGCTGTATTGGTCTGGCGTTTTCGCCAGGCATAATAGCCTGAAGTGCTGACATCTAGGCATTTACAGACAGAAGACACAGTGACTTCATTCACATCCATATCTTGAATTACCGTGTACTTTTCTTGGCATGATCTGTCAGAAAGTACACATGCGCTTTTTTTAAGATGTGATTGGCTTCCTTGAGCTGTTTGACTTCTTTCTCTAATTCCAAGATCCGCTGTTGTTCAGGAGAAAGTTGACGTTTGCTTGAACCTACTGGATTGGCTTCACGAATCCATTTATCTAAGGTTGAATAACCCACACCTAATTTCTGGGCGATTGCAGCTATAGGCTCGTGTGAATTTGAAAGTGCATAATCAATTGCTTGCTGTTTAAATTCAGGACTAAAACGTTTGGCCATTTCTTGGATCTCCAAAGTTAACGTTACGTTATCTTTAGAGGGAAGTACTGTCCATTATTTTGGCTAGGATCAAAATCAGCAACAGAACAGATCTTCACATGGATAAATCACGGAAAATATTCTCAAAAAACTACAATATTGTTCTGTTTTTTACCCTCTTCTTTTTTATCAAATAAACCTTCCCTATAAATGTTCGAGAAAATGAATAATATTATGATTCGTGAAGGGAGGGTCGAAGATATACCTCAAATTATTCAGGTCATTCATGACAGCATTCAGTCCTGTGTACTGGATCATCAGCGTGAAGAAAGCAAAATTCAAACCTGGCTAGAAAAGTTTGATCATGCCAGCCTGATTGTCGATATGCTGTATAACGATTGCTGGGTTTATCTCATCTATGACAAGGTCGTCGGATTCTTATTGGTCAGTGATGCTGGAGAAATCCGGATGCATTATGTGGCCCAACACTGCCAAAGACTGGGGTTCGGCACCGAGTTATTTCAACAAATGCATCGCACTTTATTAAAGAAAAAAATTCATCAGATTGAAATACAGTCTACTCAAACTGCGTTAAGTTATTATCAACACTGCGGCTTTCATCCCCATTCTGCCGAGCCAGAAGATGAATCGCGTTATCTGTATAAATATGTTTTTTAATCGGCCTCTTTTTCAATTTTTAACTGATCACGTCCGGCCTGTTTGGCGGCATAGAGCTGCACATCCGCCGCTTTCATCAATTCATGAATATCTGCATAGCCATGTTTTTGTTCAACCCAGGCCGCGCCCATACTAACGGTAACATAATCTTTCGCATCTGGCCGATTCAGATGTTGCATACGCTGTTCCCGAATCTGGTTTAACACATTTTCCAGATTTTGCAGGGCGGTTTGAACCGGTATTCCAGTGAGCAGAATCGCAAACTCTTCACCACCATAACGTGCCAGATAGCCAGACGATGGCAAAGCAGACTGAATAATCCTGACCAGATTTTTCAGGATTTCATCGCCTTTTAAATGGCCATAATAGTCATTATAGTTTTTAAAAAAATCGACATCGAGCATGGCAAAAATCAAGGTATGTTGCGGCTGTTGTTGGGTCTGTAAAAACTGCTGCTGGATTTCATGATTTAAGGCACGCCGGTTAAAAGCCCCGGTCAATGCATCAATATTCATCTGCTGTTCCAGTTTGGCATTTACTTCACGCAGCTGCTGGGTGCGTTCTTTAACTTTTTGATCGAGCGAATTATTGAGGGCGATCAGGTTCAGGTTCAGCTGTTCAGTCTCATAAGTTTGATGTGCATAATGCCTGGACTGCTGAAACATGATTAATAAGGCGTAGATACTGGTTGAGATAAAGAACAGATGCGTGGTTTTAATTACATTGATCAGCAACAGATAATCATTCAAAAAGGTGACACAGAGGAAAATAATCGCAATCAGATTTAAACGTGAATAATGCTCTTTATAACGTAAGGTCTGATAAAAGCCGTAAATAAAATTACCGATGATGACCAAGGCGAAAATCGCACTAAATAGGGCTAGTCGTTCAAATATCTCAGGAGGTGAAAATAGGGTGAAAGTAATGTTAAAGACCAGTAATGCCACTGCGATATAATAAATCACCGGATTTAGATAGCGCCGGTTAAACAGATGCATATAGCTGAGAAAAAAGAAGGCAGCAATAAAAGTAAACAGATACTCTAAGCGGGTTCCCCACAACCAGTTGATATTGGTAAATACAGAATAGGCATAAGGTGCAGAAAACAGATTATGCAGGGCCAAAAAGACAATAAACCAGCCAAAAACAAAGATACTTTTACTGTTACGTTCCCGTGATCCCCTGAATACCGAAAATAGAATGGTAAACACTCCCACCCCAAGTACCGCGCCGCAAACCGTGGCAATACTCATCATGAGCTGCTGGAATTGGCGATTGATGGTACCTGCAACGCCGATCTGCATCGGTCGCTCGAGACCGCCATGCAAGTGGGTATAATTGGAAGCCTGAATGCTTAAAGTAATATATTCAGTGTCTGGAACAAAATAGCCAATACGCGGTGCTTTTTCAGTCACTTGTTTTTCAGGTGTGGTACTGATTTCTCCGAGCTGGACAATAAACTGTCCATTGACATATACCCGATAGGCACCGTATTGGGTCGGAATCCGAATCGCGATGCGTCGCCCGAGAAATTCTTTCGGAATTTTAAAATAGCCAATAAAGGTACCATAGCCAGAATTTGAACCCGCCAGAGTTTTAAAAGAGGCTGGTAATTCAACTGTTTTTAACTGCAGTACAGGACTGGGCTGAATAATAAACTGGCTCGGATAAAACAGCCATTTTCCCTGCAAAGGACTCGTACTGTGTTCGGTAAAATGAACTTCAGTAATATGGTCGTGAGATTGCTGCTGAAATGACGGCGAAGGGAGTTCATCCTGAGCGATTGCTGAACTTATGATGCAAGTCATCCAGCTCAAGGCACAGACAAATACGAAAAAACAGACATTCCTTATCAAGTTATGCAAATACGTTATATCTCAAAATAATTCTTTATTATTCTTATAATTTACAAGGAATATTTTCGATTTCAAATCTTTTTAGATGTTTTTTGTAGCTTCTCCGGCACAGCTTATTTTGAAGCGACTGCACCGGAACCAGCGTACATCTTTAAATAAAAAATATAATTTATATTCAGCTAGTTAAATGATTTTAATCACGTGTTTTTACATCAAACAGTTCAATTTCAAAAATCAGGTTGGAATTGGCTGGAATGACTTTACCCATTTTACGTTCGCCATAGGCCAAATGTGCAGGCACCATCAGTTTACGCTTACCGCCAACTTTCATTCCCAGAATCCCCTGATCCCAACCTTTGATCACACGACCGGTACCAATAACAGTTTCAAAATAATTACCGCGGTCAATTGAAGAATCGAACTTGGTTCCATCTTCCAGCCAGCCAGTATAGTGCGTGGTAATTAAGGCACCTTTTACCGCTTCTTTACCTTCGCCTACTTTTAAATCAATAATTTCAAGTTCGTTGATCATGGTTATTTACCTGAGAGGAGCATAAAATTCAAAGCTCAGTATAAACTGGAATGCCCTATATTTTTAAGTCTGGGCCATTGATGGGTTAAAAGCTGAGTTCCTGAATATTCTTATCATTGAGTAAATACTGGGTTAATTCTTGATGATTCTTGGCCGATCCCATCAGAATCCAGCGTCCGACAATCTGTTGATCAATTTTTTTTTGTGAGGAATGCACCACTTTTAACTGATAACGTTTAAATAACATTTCGTAGTGATCGGAATCATTTTGATCAAATGGACAAACGATTTCATAGTTGCGTTCCTGATTCAGAGATTCAATGCCGCGCTGGACATACATCAATAGAACCAGCACCGCCATGACAATAAAAGTAGCCCAAATACTTAAGAGTTCATAGCCTGCACCGACCGCCATGCCGAGTGCTGCCGTCATCCAGATCGTGGTTGCGGTGGTAATTCCAGAAATACGGTTATCATCTTTCAGGATAACGCCGGCACCCAGAAAACCCAGTCCAGTCAAGACATTGGCGGCCAGCCGGTCAGGATTGGCCACGCCTATTTTCAGAGAGATAATGGTAAATAAACAGGAACTCAGACTGACCATAATCATGGTACGCAGTCCGGCAGATTTACTATGATACTCACGCTCTGCACCAATAATTGCGCCGATCGCGACAGCCAGCAGTAAATCATAAAGTTCATGGTACATGGTGCAGCCCTGCGTATTCTTATCCCTCAGATATACGCAATTTGAGCTACAGGATACAAGTCCAGACTTGCATCCTTATTTGGCCTTATTGTAACTGTTCCCACTCCACCAGCACCTGGCCCTGATCACCGATCAAGGTCCATTCACCATCCATCACATTGAGCTGTAACTGCATGGTGCGTTCGCATAATTGTGGCAATGCGTCGGTGGTTGCGGTAGATAACTTCCACACTTCCACATTTTTTAAGGTTTTTAATTTGCTGCTGCGCTTATACCATTCATCCACCGCAGAACCATAGGTGACAACTGCGACCTGCTTGCAACGCGCACTGGCCTTTTTGACTTTATCTTCATCCGGGCTACCGACTTCAATCCATTTGACCAGTTGCCCGGTCAGATCTTTTTCCCACAGTGCCGGTTCATCGGTTTCAAACAGATCCTTGGTGAATTCCAATGCTTCATCGGCATAGCGCGCATAGGCCAGAATACGCACCATTAAACGTTCAATGGTTTCTGAAGGATGCAGCGCCATCGTCAGCTGATAGTCTGCATAACGATGCGTATCCATATCCGCAATATTCAAATCAACCTTATAAATCGTCGCTTTTAACGCCATCACATAATCCTCAAATTTGGCGCCTAGCATATAAGATTTAGCGCTATTTTGCTGAACAGATTTAGGCCAATAAAATTCATTCAGCGCACTAGAAACAGTACCATTATTTCTCTGGATCCATACGACATTGCATCAGGGCAGTTTCAAAGGCCAGCCAATCCCGTGACTGTTGATAAATCACTTCTACCCGGTTATCAATGCCTTCATCTGCCGACTGATAATTAAACTGCTCAGGATTAAAATTAAAACTTTTCCAGCCTTGATCGGTATTAAAAATTCCCTTGATTCTGAGCCAGTCTTTTTGTTCACAGAGCAGATCCAGCAGATCATAAAAATTGAATTGCCAGCGTTTTGGCAATTTCCAGCCCGCAACCTGATAACCCTGCGCGCTTTCTACATAATGATAAGGCATTTGCTGAATCACTAAGGGCGTATCTGCTGAACGGGTGATCTGTTGCTGTTTTAACAAAGGCTGAATCTGACGGGCAGAACCCCGATATTCCTGCTTGATCTGTTCAATATCGAGTTGTCCATGCTCGGTGAACAGCCACTGTTGGGCATAAGGTTGATATTCTGCCTGAAGCTGCGTGAGCGCTGCGCGATCTGCGGCTGTCATCAAGTCAGTATGTGAAATCACTACAATATGCGCTGCCTTGAGCTGGTCTGCATACAGGTTTTGCTGGGTCCAGTCCCGGTCATGCAAACGCGAACCATCTACCACAGTGACTAAAGCCTGCATGTTTAAATGGCTGTGCCAGTGCGGTTCGGTCAGCTGTTCCAGTAATTGTCCCGGGTGCCCCAGCCCAGTAGGTTCGATAAACAGACGATCCGGTTTCACCTCTGACAGCAGCCGTGACAAGGCGATCTGCATGGGTAACTGACTACTACAACATAGACAACCACCCAACAGCTCTTTGACTGCATAACCCTGATCTTGTGGCAATAACTGCTGATCTACCCCAATCTGGCCGAATTCATTCATCAGCACCGCCCAGATTTCCTGTTCCGGTTTTTGCTGTAGTAAATGTTTGAGTAGTGTGGTTTTACCTGCACCCAAAAATCCAGAGATGATATGGACAGGAATAGCCTGCGACGCTGACAGAATTTTCAAAATCGGCTCTCAAGAGATTGAATAGAAATAGCAATGACCTGCATTATAAAGCACAGTGTGACTTTAAAATGCGTGTTCTTCGCAAATACGGCGTGAAAATCACAGAGATAAAAATTAATGGAATGATCCAAAATTACCAATTTTCTATGTTAACTTTTATTTCAAATTTTATTTTTGAAATATTCATACACACTTTCATTAAATAAAACTCCGCATAATTAACAGAAATAAAACAACTTTCTCAGTTTTGTATCTGCTGGGTTATTCCCTGCGTGTCGCTTTTGTTAATTGATTTGCTCAGTAAAATTTCAGTGCTTAGGATGGGCATCTGTCGAATTGATGTGATGGTCAGCTCGGCAGATTACATGACATGAATAAAAGGATGCCAAAAATGAAATATGCACAAATCTTACTTGCCACTACGCTTACTGCTGCTGCAGCCACCAGTTTTGCTGATAGTAAAACTACAGATGCGAAAACCACCACTGCAGAAGAAAAAGTGATTGTGACTACCCAGGAATTACCTGAATCGAATGCTCCTGTTGCAGGCGCATCTGCAGAGCAGCCTGCTGCCTCTGAAGCTGCTGCGGAAACTACGACACCTGCAAAACCTGCTGCACGTTAAGTGATTGAACAACTCGTTTAATCCTTCAATGAAGATATCAGGGACAGTAATTCTCCAGTAGGCTTTGTCCTATACTGCCCCCGATATTATTCGATGCTGAATCATACTTGATGCTGGTTCAGCATTTTTATTGCATAAAATCTATTTATCACCATAGTCAAAACTGATCATAGAATTAATACAGGCTATCAAATTTTTATTATTTCTATAATTAAAATCAATTATTTATTTAAAAACCACCTATTTCAATCCAATATCATCCATATACTTCAGCTACTATCGCCTAACTTGTTTCTGGCTTCTAACTGTCCCTTAATAGCATCAAATGCAAGTCGATTGAGTGGACATTCGCTATGAGCAATACTAATTACACTACTGAAGTGGCAATCCTTGGCGCCGGCCCTGTAGGCTTAACCATTGCCAACTATCTGAGCAAGCAAGGCGTAGCTGTCACGATTGTCGAGCAACTGGATAGTTTGATTGATTATCCACGTGCGATTGGAATCGATGATGAATCCTTACGTACCATTCAATCTTTGGATTTAGTCGATCAAGTCTTACCGCATACCACTCCGAATCATGCGATGCGCTTCTTGACGCCTAAAGGTCGCTGTTTTGCAGATATTCAGCCTTTAACACGTGAGTTTGGTTTCTCGCGCCGTAATGCCTTTATTCAGCCACAAGTCGATAACGTCCTACTGCAAGGCTTAAAGCAATATAAAAACACCCAAGTGCTGTTTTCTCGTCAATTGACCCAGTTTAGTCAAGATGCCGAAGGCGTAACGCTTAACCTGCAAAATAAAGAAGGCGATGCAGAAACCATCCGCGCACAATACCTGATTGCCTGTGATGGTGGTAATTCCTATGTGCGCCGCAACCTGGGCATTGCTTTTGAGGGTGAAACCGCACCGAATCAATGGATCGTGATCGATCTTGAAAACGACCCGCTTGCTACACCGCATATCTACCTATGTTGTGATCCGGTACGTCCTTATGTATCGGCCGCCTTGCCACATGGTATCCGCCGTTTTGAATTTATGGTCATGCCGGGTGAAACGCAGGAAGAACTGAGCAAACCGGAAAATATTGCCAAACTTCTTTCTAAGGTTTTACCAAGCACGGATGGTATCGAAGTGATCCGTCAGCGTGTCTATACCCATAATGCTCGTATTGCTGACAAGTTCCGTGTCGACCGTATTTTACTTGCCGGTGATGCAGCGCACATTATGCCGGTATGGCAAGGTCAGGGTTATAACAGCGGTATGCGTGATGCCTTTAATCTGGCTTGGAAAATGGCGCTGGTTGTTCAAGGCAAAGCTGGCCCAGCACTTTTAGATTCTTATCAGATCGAACGTAAAGACCATGCCAAGGCGATGATTGACCTGTCGGTGATGGCAGGTCACGTATTGGCACCACCGAAAAAATGGCAAGGTTTTGTTCGTGACGGCATTGCCTATGCCCTGAACTATATCAAACCGATCAAGCAGTATCTGCTGGAAATGCGCTTCAAACCAATGCCGAAATATCATGACGGCGCACTTTTGAGCAAGGGAGCCAAGAACTCTCCAGTCGGCAAAATGTTTATCCAGCCTCAGGTTCAGCTGGCTTCGGGTGAAACCGTATTACTGGATGAAGTGATCGGCAATGATTTTGCGATTATTGCCTGGGGTGTTGATCCGAAATGGGGTCTGGGCCCAGATACGTTGCAACAGTGGAAATCGCTCGGCGTGAAATTCATTCAGGTAATTCCGGCGGTGCAATTGCAAAATAGCCAGCGCAAAGAGTATGAAGATGTCATTACCATTGGTGATATCGGCACAGATATCCGCTCGTGGTTTGGTAACACGTCTGATTCAGTTGTAATCTTGCGTCCTGACCGTTTCGTGGCTGCGCTGGCCATTCCTCAATCGATGGAAAGCACCAGCCAGCAACTGTTTAAAAAGCTTTACCTGAAATAATATTGGTCACCTTTCACCACGCTTCGGCGTGGTTTTTTTATTATTTTTAGATATCCCGGACAATATATAGACCGAGGAATTAGACTCGGTATTCCTGAAACCACGGAATATCTTTCAAGGAATCACGAGAGGCCATCTGCTGCAGGAAGGGCCTGAACTCATCAAATGGCGGTAAAATTTTCGCAGAGATCGTGAAGATCAAACAGTAAGCCACATATAGGTCCGCAGCCGAGACTTTTTCACCCAACAGATAAGGATTGGCCTGCTCGATGCCCTGTTTCATAAAATCAAATACGGCTGCTTCATTCCCAAAACTTAAACTTCTCCGGTTCTTTTCAATATTTTCTGGCGACACCTGTAAATTTTTTATATCGATATATTCGGTAAAGGGTCCATGACAGAAAAACATCCATTTCAAATACGCCCCACGCTTCGGATCATCCAAAGCAGGTGCCAATCCTTTGTCAGAATACTTATCTGCCAGATAGATAAAAATAGCGGCCATTTCTGAAATGACGATCTCCTGATCTACCAGACAGGGAACTTTTCCCATCGGATTCATCTGTGTATATGCCTGCTGATGCATATCCTCATAGGCAATCTCCACCTGCTCAATCTGATCTTCAATCTGCAATTCTTTCAGCAAAGGCAACAAGGTCAGGCCACGTGATTGCGGATTGTTATAGAGCTTCATCATCCTGCTTCAACCGGTTTTTTTATTGTTAAAGGTTCAGTATAAAGCGATTTGCAGTTCCGATTTAAAAGGATGTGCTACAGATCATTTCTGTCGCACTGCTTTTTCGATGGGCTGATCAACGATGCAGATATTAGAAAAGATCCACACAAAACTTTTCTTTTAATACTTTTAAAATCAGATCAATCACCACATGTTTTTGATCCTTGCGATAATTGGCATAGAGCCCAATCATCGGCAACGGTTCCAGCGTCTTTTTCACCACAATATTATCGCCGAGCAATGGAATCACATAGGTCGGCACCAGACTCCAGCCCACCCCATCCCTACCAGATTGACATTGAGCAGGATATTGGTGGAATACTGCACCACATTCACTTTTAATTTGGACTGTTTAAAAAAATCCTGAATCAGCTTATGCAGTTGCGGTGAGGACTGCTCATCACTAATTACAAAGTCCTGACTTTCAAAACTCTTGATACTGACATAGGGCAAGGCCGCAGCCGGGGAATCTTTCGGCACAATCAAGGTTAAAGGCTCATCAAAAATGCGGATCGAATCAAACTCACTTAACTGCCCCGGATAACGGGTAAAGGCAATGTCGATCTGTCCATTTCTTCAGGCACTAAACTGCTCTGCATCGGTCAGACTATGAAACTGTGCTTTCAGTTCAGGAAAATGCGCGCGGATATTCGGCATGATATAAGGAAAGACTTTCATTTCCGCGACCGGCACGAATCCGATATTCAGCTGATCCTGCTGTGCATTGGCGATCTGTCTGGCAGTCTGAATGGCGCGCTCTGCATGCTCAAGACTCAGTAAAGCTTCTTTTAAAAACGCCTGTCCAGCTTCAGTTAGCCCGACCTTACGGTTATTCCGCTCTAGCAACTGTACGCCAACCTCACGTTCCAGATCCTTGATTTGCTGGCTCAATGAAGGCTGTACCGTATTTAATTTTTCCGCGGCACGGGTAAAGTTCAGTTCCTGCGCCACCGTAACGAAATAACGTAAATGCCTTAATTCCATTTTATAACTCCAAACTTGCCGGGCGCTTATTTTGCTTTTTGGCAACATACTGACGATAAACCAATATCGTCACAATGACGAGTGCGGCACTCAAAACATAAGTAGTTTCAAAGCCCCAATAGGCAATCAATACTCCCATTGCCACGGAACCGATCGCTAAACCCAGATCAAACAGGGTAAAGAAGGTTGAAATCGCATGTCCCATACGCTGTTTGTCGACCGACTGAATGGCCAAGGTCTGCAAACATGGGAATAGTGAACCATAACCGATGCCAATAAACACTGCCGACAACCATAATATCCATTGATTGGAAATCAGACTGACAATCACCAGACCAATAGCAAAGAAAATAAATGAAGGATAAATCACCGCACTGGGTCCTTTACGGTCATAAATCTTTCCGACCCAAGGTCTGACCAGCAACATAGACGCTGCAAAGACAATAAAGAATACGCTGGTATAGGCCAAAAGCTGCTTGGTTTCACTAAATGCAGTAATAAAACTCATGATGCCCGAATAGGCAAAAGCGGTTAGCAACGCCACGAAACTTACCGCCAGAACTTTGACTTCCAGAATATCCTGCAAGCTCAAGCTGGTTTTCTCTGTGCTTATGGCTTCAGGTTTTGGTAACTCTGTGATTTTGAGCATCCAACAGAAAATGAGCCCCAAAGAAATGATAATGGCAAGAATGCCAAATAAGACCTTAAAGCTGGTGAACTGAATTACGGTCAATGCCAGCAAGGGCCCAAACACTACACCCAGATTGGTCGACATGACAAAATAACCCATGCCCTCGCCTTTGCGCTGTTCAGGAATAAATTCATTGGCGACGGGTACTGCCACCGTAGTCAAAATGCTGAACCAGATGCCATGTAAAAAACGCACCAGCAACAGCGACCACATGCTATCCACCAGCAAATAACTAAAGGCAAATAAGGCAAAAATCACGCCTGCACCGCGCATCGAGATTTTCTTGCCGAGCTTTTCGATAATCATGCCGGAAAATGGCCGGATCGCAATCGAAGAGGCCAAAAATAGCGTCAGCGCCAGACCCGCTTCTTTTACCGAACCGCCCAGATCTTTCATGATGTAAATCGGCAAGATGGTCAGTAAGGCAAAATAATAAACAAACAGGAAAAAATTATTGAATAAGCACAAGATAAATGAGCGATTCCATAACCGCTCAACGCTAACGGACATAATCACCAACTTTTAAAATTTGTAGGGAAATAGCACAAACTCAGGCTTGAACAGTGACCGGATGCAAGGCCAACTCGACCAGATTCTGGATATAGTGTTCATCTGGAATCCGGTTGAAAAAAATGATCTGGTAATGAATCGGGCCGTATAAGGTATCCAGCATTAAATCAAAAGGATAATCCGAGCGAATTTCTCCCCGTTCAATCGCTTGCTGAATCAGTTGATGGGTCTGTTGCCGACGTGGCAAGAGATATTGCTGAAAGAACTCACCTGCCAGTTTGCGGTGATTGGCAATCACTACCAGCAAAGCCCGCCCCACCGGATGATTCAGCGCTTGAGATAAAGAACCGAGTTGTTGAATAAGATTAATTTTCAGGCTTTTAGAGGCATCCAGCTCAAATACCGAAGCCGTATGTTGCTTGAAAGTGTCTAGCACCAGTTCCGATTTATGTTTCCACCAGCGATAAATCGTGGACTTGCCGACGCCGGCACGTGCCGCCACATCTTCAATGGTTAATTGATGATATTCACATTCTGCCAGCGCATCTGCGACTGCCTGTAAAATACACTGCTGTCGTCGGGAACTTTTTTCGTCACTGCTCATATTTTTCTACTTAACTTTTAAAATCCAAAAATGAAACGAAACGTATCGTTTTATATTAGGGTAAAAAATGGCAAAGCTCCAGCAAAAAACTGAAATTGACGAAAAAAAAGACCTTCAAATGAAGGTCTTTTCTCAATCACGATTTAACTTAACTCTGTGCGGTCTTTTTATAAATGCTGCAAGAAGGATGATGATTTTCTTGCAAACGCGCGACTTTACGCTGTTCTGCTGCTTCAAAACGGCAACGTTTCCAGTCATTGTCCAGGTTCAAAGCTGGAATCTGTTTTGGTTTACCATTTTCATCCACCGCAACCATGGTGAAATAACAGCTATTGGTATGACGTACCGTTCTCTTTTGAATATTCTGGGCTTCTACACGAATCCCGATTTCCATTGAAGTACGGCCAACATGATTCACACTGGCCAGAAAGGTAACCAGCTCACCAACGTGAATCGGCTCTTTAAAATTCACCTTGTCTACAGATAAGGTCACGACATAACTACCCGAATAGCGACTTGCACACGCATACGCCACCTGATCCAATAATTTCAGAATGGTTCCACCATGAACATTTCCTGAAAAATTTGCCATATCTGGCGTCATGAGAACTGACATCGTTAACTCTGACTGGTCATCCGACACTGCTGCAATTTGATCTAAAGGGGCCATCGTTTTCTTTGAACTCTTTGAATGACAAGGTTATCGTTTATTATTATAGCGTTTTTAACATGAATAAAATGTTCAATTCGGCAAATGAAGCATCACAATTATTGATATAGAAAATGTATTCATACAGAAAAAAATATATTTAATTGCTTAAAATCTCAGTTAGAAAGTTAAGTGCCAATAAATCAACACTTATTTATCTGGGGTTGATCACACAGCAACTGAGAATTTTTCACTGTTTTAAGCGCTGAACAAAAATAATTCAGGAAAATAAAAAGGCTCTGCGTGATTTAAAGCATCACTGGCCTGAGCATTTCCTGCGCCACGTTCTGATAACTTAAAATTTGTTGACCATCCAAGGTCGTTTCAACGGTAAAAGAACCATCCTGATGGGTCGCGGTCACTGTAAAAATATAGTGTTCGAATTGTGCCAGTTTGACCTGCTGTCCAATTTTAATATGCATCATGATGTCTACATCTGTGTAGTGATCTTTTCAAACTGCATTCTGGCATGAACATCGATGCTTTTGAATATTTGATCAACTTAAGTATACGAATAATAATATTAAAATTTTAATTTAAGACGAATAAGGCTTATTATTTAAAACAATATACTTATAATTCAATTTGTTATATTTAAAATTAATTTTATCTTTTGCGATAATTCCGACTGACTGATACACATAGGCAATCATCTTATCTTTTATAACAATCAGTTAAGCGTTACAGCCGATGATCCGTTATCCTTTTGAGTGAATATCCCTATACTGCGATATAGGGATAAACAGAAATTTCAAAAAAAAGATTTATTGAGCTTGATGTTCATGTACCACAAACTGTGGAATGCGATGTCCTTGAGCATAATCATGTTTTTGGTAGGCTTGTGAAATTTCCATCAACTTTAACTGGGTCGCCTCGGCACCAGCCTGCATGGTGAGTTCCCTGCCACGGACATCAAAGATATGGCCTTTTTCGCGTAAATCCGGCTGAATCACCACATCTGCATGCTTTAATTCTTCATGCGCCAGATGTTGCTGCATAATATTGATGTTCTGGTTAAACAGTCCCCAGACATTGCTGGTTTCCGTGTGAATGGGTTGTGCCAGAATATCTACCGCAATCACAATGTCGGCTCCCAACTCACGTGCCACATCGACCGGCACCGGACTGACTAGACCACCATCTACATATTCTTTACCTTGAATGATGGTCGGAATGAACATACTCGGAATCGAGACTGAAGCACGTACCGCCTGTCCGGTATTGCCATAGTTAAAGACGACTTTCTTGCCTTCTTTCAGCGCGGTTGCTACCACAAACATCGGGATTTTCATGGCTTCAAGCGGGGTTTGATCGACCTGCAAATTGACATAGTCCTCAACTTTTTTGCCATCAAAAAAGCCTTTTCTGGCCAGTTTGATATCACGGACATCATTCGGTCGCATGCTGAGAGCAATATTGCGCAGTTCAATCGCCGGTTTGCCACTTGCATAAATGGAGCCCACAATACTGCCCGCACTAGTTCCAACAATAAAATCTGGTTGAATACCCGCCTGTTCCAGTACTTCCAGCGCACCAATATGCGCATAACCACGCGCACCGCCACTGCCTAGGACTAAAGCAACTACCGGACGCTGTTGGGTTTGCTTGATCTTTTGAAAATCAATTTGATTTGGACGTACCTGAGCTTCTCCGCGTTGTGCAGCAGGTTGCAAATGACTGGTTGCCGCTTGGGCTGTCATTGGGGTCGTTTGGCAAGCACTTAGGCCAAATGTACCCAGTATCACCATACTCAACACATATTTCTGCATGCAGAGAATGTCCTCATTAATCTAAAGCAGCATAGTGTATAAACACATGCATAAATAGTCTGTAGAATTTCGTAAAACTGTCATACAGTTCAGCTACTTTATCTTCATTTTTCCCATAACTGTATGCCTTCAATCTCACTGTACCGGATTTTCCTGATTTTCCTGCAACTGGGCTGCATTTCATTTGGCGGTCCAGCGGCGCATCTGGTGTTTTTTCACCGAAAATTTGTGACCCAACTGCAATGGTTGAATGACACCCAATACAGTCAACTGGTCGCTTTGGCACAACTTTTACCCGGGCCGAGCAGCAGTCAGGTGGGGCTGTCGATCGGTTATCTGCAACGGGGCTATACTGGTGCCGTGATCGCATGGCTGGGTTTTACCCTACCCTCAATGATTCTGATGACCTTGGTGGCGCTCTTGGGTCAAAGCTATTTCCATATTTTAAACTCAAACAGCTTTCATACCATCCAGTTAATTGTATTTTCTGTCATCGCCTGGGCATTCTGGCAAATGCTGAGAAGCTTCTGTAAATCAGCTTGGCAATATGCTGTCTTAATCCTCTCTGTCGCATTACTGATAGTCGTTTCAGTGAGTTTTAATCAGATTCTTGTGATTATGCTGGGCGCAATCTGTGGACTCTTGGCTGGATATTTTTCCCCATCAGATTCAAAACCTAAAGAAATTAACAAAACAGCAATCAGCTCGCCTTATATTCGATCTGCCGCTGCACCTTATTGGTTACTGGCATTTATCCTGCCATTTTTGCTGCTGCCCTTAGCTGGAAAATTATGGGGTGAATCGGAGCTGCAATTTTTTTCCAATTTTTATCAGACTGGCTCACTGGTGTTTGGTGGCGGTCATGTGATTCTGCCTTTGTTACATCAGGACTTTGTCACGACTGGTTTAGTGAGTGCACAATCTTTTGATCTTGGCTATGCATTTGCCCAGCTTATGCCGGGGCCTTTATTCAGTTTTGCCAGTTATATTGGTGCTTTGCTGCCTTGGACGCCCTATGTCTGGCTGAATGCAGTACTAGCGACCTGCGTAATCTTTTTACCTTCATTTTTCCTGATTTTTGCCACCTTGCCCTACTGGTCATGGTTGATGCAGCAGCGCCATATTCATCAGGCGGTGATGGGCATCAATGCTGCGGTGGTGGGGCTATTGCTGTATTTATTGCTGGATCTTTCACAACGTTATTTTAGTTATGGCTCCGACCTGGTCTTTGTCGCGGTGATGATTGCCCTGCTACGCTCAAAACTACCGGTCTGGTTCAGCCTGATTTTGGGCTTTGTGCTTTATCAAAGTTATTTAAATTTCTTCTAAAGAAAACTTTGGCACAAAAAAGCCCCGAATGATCGGGGCTTTTTACTTCAAGTCTTACCAGATATCTGATTTGACCTTGTCTTTAAATTTAGGATGGTTATCCAGTTTAAATTCAGGCTCTTTCACACCACGCTTCAACTGACCGGTATAGTCTTTGAGTAGCATCAGCAGGAATGGCATCAGCAACAGGATCGCAATCAAGTTGATACTTGCCATCACGCCCATGAACAGATCCGCCATATTCCAGATCAATGGCACGCTGGCGATGGAACCGAAATACACCATGACCAATACAAATAAGCGGAAAATCAACATCACCCGACTATTGTTATTGATGAACTGGACGTTTCCTTCGGCATAGGCATAGTTACCAATAATCGAAGAATAGGCAAACAGGAACAGAATCAAAGCCAGGAAGTCATCACCCCAAGCCCCAATTTGGCTTTCAAGCGCCATCTGGGTCAAGGTCACGCCTTCAAAGCCTGCATTTTCATACAGACCTGAAACCAGAATAATAATCGCGGTACATGAACACACCACGAAGGTATCTACAAATACTCCGAGCATCTGTACCAGCCCCTGATTGACCGGATGTTTGACATCGGAAGCTGCAGCAGCATTCGGTGCCGAACCCATCCCTGCCTCGTTAGAGAACAGACCACGCTTGATGCCCATCATCATGGCCATAGAAACCATGGCACCAAAGAAACCACCAGCGGCGGCTTCAAACTCAAAGGCTTTACTGAAAATGAGCTGGAAGATGGATGGGAGCAGATCGTAATTGATGACTGCAATATACAAAGCCACCGCCAGATAAAGCACAGCCATAAACGGTACAAAGCTTTCCGCGACTTTTGCAATCCGTTTAATTCCGCCAAAAATGATCACCGCAGTCATCAAGACCAGAAACAATCCAACCCAGGAAATTTCCAGATTCAGGCCGCCTAATGGCAGAATCAGGTTCGCCTGATCCCAGCCCCAGGCATGGGAGGTTGCACCAATAATTGCATTGGCCTGAACTGCATTAAAGACAAAACCATAAGTCGTGATCAATGCAATCGCAAAGACAATCCCGAGCCATTTCTGTTTCAAGCCTTGTGTAATGTAATAAGCGGGCCCACCACGGAATTGCTGGTTTTTGTTATCTCGCACTTTGAACAACTGTGCCAAAGAGGATTCAACAAAAGCAGAACTCATACCCAAAAAGGCAGTAAACCACATCCAGAACACGGCACCGGGGCCACCAATCGCAATCGCAATGGCAACACCTGCGACATTGCCCACACCAACCCGGCTTGCCAATCCGGTGACAAAAGCCTGAAACGGGGTAATGCCGTGCGTATCCTGAACCTTGCCACGGCTATTTTTCATGACTTTCATGCTGTGCCAGAACAAACGAATTTGTACTGCACCGGTCATGATCGTGTAGAAAATACCGACTGCGACCAGAAACACCACCAGAAAATCCCATAAAGGACCATTCAGGGCATTAATCCAGCCGAGTAAGGTTTCATTTAACTGATCATTCATGTCACATCCTTATGAGCCTATGACTCATCGTATCAGGCATAAAAATTATGCAAAAAACTTCAAAATCATCTGAATAACAGTAGCATTGATTAAGTCAACGAAGAACGCACCACATAATGGAACAATCAGGAAGGCCTTATGCGACGCACCATACATATTGGTAATCGCCTGCATATTGGCAACCGCTGTTGGCGTTGCGCCCATACCGAAACCACAATGACCTGCTGCAAGTACCGCAGCATCGTAGTTTTTGCCCATGATGCGGAAAGTGACGAAAGCTGCATACAAAGCCATGGTGATGGTTTGCGCACCCAGAATCACCATGAGTGGTCCTGCAAGGTCAGCTAATTGCCATAATTTCAATGATAACAATGCCATCGCCAAGTACAGCGACAATGAAGCATTACCGAACACATCAATCGCGCGATCGAAAATCTGAACTTTGAAAATACCTTCCAGTACATTACGCAGAATGACACCACCCGCCAATGCCCAGACAAATGTTGGCAGTTCAAACGCAGTACCTTTACTGAAACCCGTCATAAACTCTGCAAAAGCCAAACAACCTGCGAACAGGCCCAAGGTCGTGATTGCATTATCAGCGGTAATTAAACGCACCTGATGCGGATATTCAAACGGTACATATTCGTTGGTCGTGCTATCCATTGGTGTATTGTCACGCTTTTCGATCTGCTGATCGGTACGTGCAGTAGCCAGGTTATGACGATTGATCAGTAATTTGGCCAAAGGTCCACCAATGATCCCGCCGATGATCAGACCGAAAGTCGCACTGGCCATACCCAGTGCCAAAGCACCCTGAATGCCATGTTCAACTTCAAAAATCTCCCCCCATGCACCCGCAGTACCATGACCGCCGGTTAAGGTAACTGAACCTGCAATCAGGCCAATCAGTGGGTCAATACCAAGCAGTGTTGCCAGACTCATACCGACTGCATTTTGCAAAACAATAAAAATCGATATAGCAAACAGGAAAATTACCAGACCGACACCGCCTTCACGCAACTTGGAAAAGTTGGCACTCAGACCGATCGAGGCAAAGAAGATCAGCATAAAACTGGTTTGTAGCTCTGAACTGGTGGTGATGCTGTATCCCCACAGTGAATGCACCAGTAATGAGATAATCGCAGCAACCAAACCGCCTGCAACCGGCTCAGGAATATTGTAGCGCTTTAAAAAATCGATTTTATTAACCAGGAATCGGCCGAGTAACAAAACAATGACTGCGGCAATCAAGGTATAAAATGCGTTAAAAGTAAAATCCATAATTTTTTGCCCAAGATGATTTTGAATTTTTTATTGTTCTAAAAGTGATGGAGTGCGCTAGATCTCTAGCTCGCTCATTAGATCTTCATCTGGAAATATCCTGATTTGATCTATTACCTTTAGAAAAACAAACCGATTTATCATCTCTTTTAAACTTATGAATATCATCATCACGATCATATTCAACAAATGAGAGATTTATAAAAGCAACACCTTTTCTATTCCGATACTCAGTCTGTTGTAAAATTGCAGACAATTTTCAAACAGATGCGCATGCTGGTAAAAAAACTGTGTTTTAAGCTCAAAAAAAACATTCAGTGCTTGATGAGTGCTTTCAACCTAAAGACTTCATTCAAGCCATCTGGAATCGCGTTATTTAAAACAGATCTTAATCACGAAATGCATGAATTAAGATGAAAAGTCGTACATTATGCTGTTTCTTCGTATCAGGTTTTATTTCTTTTTATTAGCAATAGTTAATTTACCTATAAAAAATAATTATAAATTCTCATTTTTATATGAAGATTAATCTATATTTTAATTCAAAAAAAATATTAATCTTTTACTCGATACAAAATGAAACAGGGATCTTGAAATTAAATTATCTTGATTTTCAGTCAAAATAAACCAGTTCTCTGTGTGAAATTGTTATTGTTGAATGGTTCAAGCACTTGGGTTTTAAGCCATTTTTTAAATCAAAGACCAACTTTATGACTAAATCCATTGCTATCACTTAGGCGATTTATGCTCAGCTAAAAGAATGCGAAATTTCATTATTCAAGTCATTTTGCTGATAAATTGTTTTTTCAGCTGGCGAAGAATTAAATTTTCCTATCCCCCGTTCTGTTTGTTTAGTTTATAGTCATTGCAAACTCAATAAGGATATTCGACTGGACCCCATAATGGATCAAAATCTTGTTCATGCTGTAGATCACACCATCACTTCTCGCCATTCAGTGCGTGCTTTTTTAAATACCCCCGTTAGTACAGACACCTTAAAAGAGATTCTGGCGGTGGCCAGCCGCGCACCTTCAGGAACCAATACCCAACCCTGGAAAGTGTATGTGGTAACAGGTAAAAAGCGTGATGAACTCGTGCAGCAGGTTTGTCAGGCACAAATGCGAATCTATGCAAATCCGGAATTGTCGCAGCAGTATCAGGAAACTTTTGCCTATTATCCTGAACAATGGATCTCGCCATTTATTGAACGTCGTCGTGAAAATGGCTGGGGTTTATATGGCTTGCTGAATATTCAGAAAGGCGAAAAGGAAAAAATGGCGCGTCAGCAGCTGCGTAATTTTGAATTATTTGATGCGCCTGTCGGCCTGTTCTTTACCGTCCATCGTTCTTTGGCGATTGGTTCCAAAATGGATGTTTCCATGATGATCCAGAATGTCATGCTGGCAGCAAAAGCCCGCGGTCTGGACACCTGTCCGCAGGCTGCCTGGAATCATTTTCATCCGATTGTGCTTGATCTGGTCGGCGCACCTGATGATGAAGAGCTGGTCTGCGGTATGGCACTGGGTTATGCCGACCCAGAGCAGATTATTAACAGCTTTATTACCCCGCGTGTTCCCGTAGAGGAATTTGCCGTATTTATCGATGAGTGATGCAAGCAGGGCTAAGCCAACTTGCTTAGCCCTCTGCTCAATCCAGCATTTTTAATATATTAGAGAACGCCCAGCATCTATGCATTTTTCAAGATTGGCATCTTGATTTTAAAAATCGCCCAAGCGGAAATACCTACAAAAACCAGCATGATCAATGCCATATTTAATAAGGCATGCCAGATCAGAAAATTCAGTAATACACCGCCCAATAAGCCACAGACAAATTGCATACTGCCCATAATCGCACTGGCGGTTCCCGCCCGCTCGCCCTGTTCAGCCATTGCCAGAGCCATGGCATTCGGACCAGTAAACCCGATAGATGCCACCACAATAAACATGCCTAACAATACCCAGAACACAGAATCGACGTCCAGACAGCCCAGCAAGATTAACCCTAATACACCGGCAAACTGCAGACAGGTGCCGATTTTCAAGCGCTGTAATATCGAGAATCGCCCAGCCAGACGTTTATTCAAGGTCGAAAACAGCATGATCCCGAAGGCATTGGCACCAAAGGCATAAGCAAACTGCTGCTCAGTCAGCTGATAACGATCCATCAGAATGGTAGAAGAAGCACTGATATAACAGAACATCACTGCACCGGAAAAACAGCCAGCATAGAGCGGGCGTCGAAAGCTTGGATCCTGAAAAATAGTACGGTACAAACTTAATACCTGCTGAAAGTTCAGCTTGAGACGACGTTCTGGCTCCAGGGTTTCTTTAAATAGAAAATGTACACAGGCCAGACTCAACAGACCACAGCCCATCAGCACCAAAAAGATCATGTTCCATTCATAAAACATCAACACCCAGGCCCCCAGACTCGGGGCGATGATTGGCGCAATCGCAGTCACAATCATCATGCTGGCAAAGGCCTGAGCTGCTGAATGCATATCCAGACGATCGCGAATTGCAGCGCGTGCCATGACCACCCCGACACAGCCACCGAGAGCTTGCAGAATTCGTGCAGCGATCAGGCTCCATTCATCCTGCGCAAAGACACACAGCAAACTTGCCACAATGTATAAACACAGCCCAAAATACAGTGGCGGTTTACGTCCAATCCGGTCACTGACCGGACCATAAATCAGTTGCCCGATCGCCAGACCGAAGAAATAAGCCGGCAAGCTATTGGAAACCATTTGGGTACTGACACCAAAATCTGCTGCCATAGCCGGTAAGGCCGAAAGATACATATCAATGGATAAAGGCCCGAGTGCACTTAAGGTCGCCAGCAAAACAATCCAGGACATGGCATAAGGTTGTTGTACTATTTTATTCGATGTCATAAGCATGAAGATTTAAAGCGCTAATATGCAGACAAATTAACACAGTGCATAGTATGATTTAGCCTGAAATGAAGATTTATAAATATACTATTTTCATTAGCCTATTCAGATTCAGCTCTAAGACTGCAGTATAAAGGACGACCTTTGAAATCTTGGCTCACTCGTCTCAAGCAAACCACCTATAACACGACCTTGATGTATAACCTGCGCATGATGACGGCATTTGCAGGTACCGCCTTTGTTCCCTATTTTATGGGACAACAATTGATGACGATCCCATTGACTTTAGGGGTGGTCGCAGCTGGTTTAAGCGATATTGATGACCGCTTTTCGGTGCGGATTTTAAATCTGCTCTACACCTACATTGGCTTCTTTATTACGGCAGTAGGCGTATATCTGCTTTTTCCTTATCCCTTGCTGTTTGCCTTGGCCTTAATTGTGTCCTGTATTGCCCTGATTTTGCTGGGTTCACTAGGGCGACGCTATGCCACGATTTCTTACGGCTGTCTGGTGATTTCCGTTTATTCCATGCTCGGGGTGGAGCTGTTTGATGAATGGTATAAACAGGCTGGTTTATTGGTCATCGGCGCGATGTGGTACGGTCTGCTGTCGACCATCAGTTTCCTGATTTTCCCTGCCCGACTGGCGCAAGACAAGCTTGCCATTTCCTATTCTGCTCTCGGTGACTTTTTATATGCCAAGTCCAATCTGTTTGATGTGGACATGACCCCGAAAAGCTATCAGCAAAGCATGATTGAACTCTCGCTTGAAAATGGGAAACTGATTGCGATTTTTAATGAGATGAAAACTGCCCTTTTGACTCGCCTGAAAGGTGACCGGGGGCAAAAAGACACCCGTCGCAGCCTGCAATATTATTTTGTCGCGCAGGATATTCATGAACGTGCCGATTCAGCGCATATTGATTATCAGAAACTGGCCAAGATTTTCCAGCATAGCGATATCCTGTTCCGCTTCCAGCGCATCATGTCAATTCAGGGCAAAGCCTGTAAGGACCTGAGTGAAAGTTTGCTGATGCGCAAACCTTATGTACATAACCAGCGCTTCAAGCATGCCTTTGATAACCTGAGACAGTCTCTGGATAAGTTACGTCAGGAGCAGCAGTATGATCAGGTCTGGATCAGTGCCCTGTTTGCGCTGTTTCAAAACCTGAAATCGATTGATGCCCAGTTACGCAACCTGGAAACCGAGCAGAATATCAAGTCCGAGCGTTTCAAACATATCGAGAACCAGCTTAGAGATGATGACCTGAAAGGCTGGGATGACATCAAGATTCGGATTAAGCAGCATCTGACCCCAGAATCGGTGCTGTTCCGGCATGCCATTCGCCTGTCGATTGTGCTGCTGATCAGCTATATTTTTGTACAGGTCAGCAATATTGAATATGGTTACTGGATTTTATTGACCGCACTCTTTGTCAGCCAGCCCAACTTTAACGCCACCAAACGGCGTTTACGTCTGCGTATTATCGGTACGTTGGTCGGTATTATCCTCGGTTATGCCATTTTATATTTTGTGCCGTCCATCGAAGGACAATTATTGCTTCTGGTACTGAGTGGGATTCTGTTCTTTGAATTGCGCAGTAAACAGTATGCACAGGCCACCGCCTTTATCACGATTTTAGCCCTGATCAACTTCAACCTGGACGGTATGGGCTATGCCGCGGCCATCCCGCGTATGATCGACACCTTGATTGGCTGTGCGATTGCCTGGTTCGGCGTCAGTTTTATTTTTCCAGACTGGAAGTTCCGGCGTTTGCCGCGCAGTATCAAACGCAGCTTGCAGGCAGAAGCAGATTATTTGAGTGAAGTAATCGAGCAGTATAAATCGGGACGTAATAATGGCCTGAAATATCGGATTGTGCGCCGTGCGGCCCATAATACCGATGCCGAGGTGGCTTCACTGATTTCGACACTGGCTACTGAACCGGATATTGATCCGGTACAAAAATCGCTAGCCTTTGAGTTCCTTTGTCTGAACCATACTTTTATCAGTTATATTGCCGCACTGGGCGCACACCGGGAAAAAATTGAAGATCAAGACATTCTGAATTTACTGGACAAAGCACTCGAGAACATTCGTGGTGCATTGTTACGAGATGAAATGCCCGATTTAAGTGCGCAAAATATGATTGCTCATATTCGACAGCGCCTGGCTCAAGATCAGGAGCAAGATCAGAAATCCCTGATCATTTTGCAGCAGCTGTCTTTAATGTTCAGTATTTTAAAGCAGTTGAGCCAACTGAAACAAAGTTTGAGCCATGAGCGTGATGAACAGGCAACTGAATTAGGTTCATTATAATTTGGCTGATTTTGGAACAATATACTCACTGAATTGGTACAATTAGTGCTAAACTTTTTACAGTTTAAAATCTGCTAATTTCATTATGACCGCGAAAAATTTATACGCTTATACCCTACAGCCTGTGAACTATGAAATTTCAGAAGCCGAGCAGCGTCATGCTCAGCTGGTGATCTGGCGTAGTACCAATAAAATTGGCATGAAAGCATGGCTGATCATGGGTGCTGTTGTTGCACTTTCTATTCTGGGCATTCTGCTCCTGAAGAACTATTCTACCGTCTTCTGCTGGGTGGCCATTGTCTGTGTGGTGTTGTATTACCTGATCCGTACCTTTGGTCTGGAATGGTATGTTAAACGCAAGATGAATGAATTTCCGGTACAGGAAATCAAAGGTGTTCGCCTAGGCGTGCAACCGCATGGCATTGTGATGCGCCAGAAAATGGGCATGCAAGAAGGTGTTGGCGCGATTAGCTGGAAAGACATCTATGAATGGTACAACACACCAGAATTCATGTTGGTCAATTTCAAGGTAAAAGGCCAGCAAGGTGCGTATATCCTGCCGAAACGTCTGGACAGCAAAAACTTCTCTTTCGCCACGATTCGCAAGCATCTGGAAGCCGAAGTCGGCGCAGCAAAACAAATCTAAACTGTTCTTTCTTCAGTGAAAAACCTCCTGCCCCGGCATGGAGGTTTTTTTAATCTCAAAACAATAAATGATAATGAGAATAAATATTATCCTCAACACCTATAATTCGGGCTCAAACTTCAGTTATAATTTTGCCACTTTTATAGATCTCACCCTTAATCTGACGACCATGTTTAAAAAGACATTTTTCCAAATCCACTGGTTTCTGGGGATTACAGCAGGTTTAATCCTCTCGATAATGGGGGTCACTGGCGCAATCTATTCCTATGAACAACAAATATTAAAATGGATGAATAGCGACAGTTATACGGTTCAGGTTCAGCAACGTGACAAACTCACGCCTGCCGAACTGTATCAGCACTTTAACCGTACTGCGCCTGACATGAAGATCAACAGTATTACCGTGGCACAAGATCCGAGTGCTTCGAGTACCGTGAATGTTGCCAAAGAAGGGGCACGGCGTGGTCAGAACATCATGATCAACCCGTATACTGCGGAAGTCTTGCCAGAAATTAAGGGTCGGGAATTTTTCCAGTTTGTTCAGCAACTGCATCGTAATTTGACGGTTGGTCCAGTAGGTAAGCAGATTACCGGTGCCTGTACCCTGATGCTGATCTTTTTTGTCTTGTCAGGTCTGTACCTGCGCTGGCCGAAACGTCATTCGATCAAGCAATGGTTCTTTGTAAAACCTCAACTGAAAGGCCGTAATTTTATCTGGGATCTGCACGCTGTTGTGGGAACCTGGGTGGTGATTTTCTACCTGATTCTGGCCTGTACCGGTCTGTACTGGTCTTATGACTGGTGGCGCAATGGCATGTTTAAAGTGCTGGGTGTGGAACGCCCGCAACCGGAAATGCAGGCCAATGCCGGCAATAACCGTGGTGAAGGACGTCCAGGCGGTGAACGTGGTCCGCGTGCCGAAGGTGAAGTACGAGGCGAAGGCCGCCAAGGTGGCGAACGCGGTGCTGGTGGTGAAGGCCGTGAAGGTCTCAGCCCTGAAGCCACTGTCCGTGCATTGGACCAGAGCTGGATTGGCTTTAACAATGAATTTTCAGATAAGTATTCTACCGTAACGTTTAACCTTCCGAAAAAACCGGATGGCGAAATGCAACTGAACTTCGTCGATCCGATCGCTCAACATGAACGTGCACGAAACAGTGCCACTTATAATTACCGGACAGCTGAATTTACCGAAGTCGAGCTGTATGAAGACAAAAAGCTCAATGAAAAGATCATGAGTAGCATGTTACCGGTACATCGTGGCAGCTTCTTCGGCCCGATCTACCAGTTCTTTGCCATGGTCGCAGCCTTGTTGATGCCGTTATTCTTCGTAACCGGCTGGATGCTCTATCTAAAACGTCGCAAGCAGAAACGCTTAACACTGGCAGCACGTCAGGGTGCGACTGCAGTGAACCTGGATGAAAATGCTAAACCATGGCTCATTGCTTATGCCTCACAAACAGGGGTTTCTGAGCAGCTGGCTTGGCGTACAGCAACTGCCCTGCAGGAAGCACGTCAACCGGTAACCGTCAAGCCGGTACAGCAACTGACGCTTGCCGATTTACAGCAAACCGAACAGGTATTATTTGTTGCTAGTACCTATGGCACGGGCGAAGCACCAGATCTGGCCTCTTCTTTTGAGAAAAAAATCCTGTCTGCTCAAGCTGATCTCAGCCATTTAAGTTATGCGGTATTGGCCTTGGGTTCTCAGGAATATCCAGACAGTTATTGCAGTTTTGGCCACCGTATCGATCAGTGGTTAAAACAGAATGGTGCCCAGCAGCTATTCAATACGATTGAAGTCGACAATGCCAATAACGAGCATATCCAGCAATGGAATACTGCACTGGCACAAGTCACTCGACTTGAGCTACAAGCGATGAGTATCGATAAGACCTTTGATCACTGGAGTTTGAGTAAACGTGAAGTCCTCAATCCGGGTAGTCTGGGTGCGCCTGCTTTCAATATCGAACTGACCCCTGAGCATGAAGCCGTCTGGCAAGCAGGTGATATTGCAGAGGTTCAGCCAGGGAATAGCCCAGAACGTATTGATGCATTTATGCAAAAGCACCAGATAGCAGCCGGTACACAGGTGCCTTCTATGCAACAGAATATTGAACAGGCACTCTGGGATCGTGATCTGACTCAGGCTGAACCTTTTGATTCTCTAGATCAGCTCCTCACGCAATTACCAGCTTTGGCAACACGTGAATACTCGATTGCCAGTATTCCAAGTCAGCAGGTTCTACGTCTGGTGGTACGTCAGCAAACCGATGCTAGTGGTAATCTGGGATTGGGTTCAGGCTGGCTGACCCAGCATGCGGCTCTCAATGCGCCCATTGCACTGCGTATTCGCAGCAATGAATCTTTCCACCTGATTGATGACAACCGCCCGATTATCTGTATTGGTAATGGTACTGGTATTGCCGGACTATTAAGTCTGCTCAGTGCGCGTAACCGTCAGGACTATAGCCAGAACTGGCTGATCTTCGGTGAACGTCAGCGTGAACACGACTTCTTCTTTGAAGAAACCATTCAGGCCTGGCTGCAAATGGGAACACTGAAACGTCTCGATCTCGCATTCTCGCGCGACCAGCAGGAAAAAGTCTATGTACATCACAAATTGCGTGAACAGGCTGAAGAACTGAAAGCCTGGATTGCTCAAGGTGCAGTGATTTATGTCTGCGGTAGCATCAATGGTATGGCCAGCGATGTGGATCAGGCCCTGACCGAGATTCTCGGTGAAACAATGCTAGATCAATTACGCCTGGATGGACGTTATCGCCGTGATGTATATTAAGATAACCTGATATGCTAAAAACCGGGCTCAATGGCCCGGTTTTTACTGAATATACAAAAGCAATAATAAGAATATGAATAAGAAAAAAGGAACCCTGGATGCTCAATCAACTTAAACGAAGTCTTAGCCTGATCTCTGGCTTGATCCTATGTATCAATAGCGTCTGGTTACTGAGCCAAGGTCAGAGGCATTTTGCTATTGCCCTGTCGATCTTCATTGGGGTGGCACTCATCCTGTACGCCTTATTTTTTTCATCTATTCAGCGCTGGAAACAGAATTCCCGATTCAGAACCTTGTTCTGGAACAGTCTCTGGGGCGGATTTCTATTCTGGATCATCAGTGTCGCGGCTTTCTTCGCTTATATCCAGATGTCAATCAACCCGACTATTCCGGCACGACCTGCTGCAGCGATTTTAGTATTAGGCAGTGGTATTAATCAGGGTCAGCCCTCACCCATCTTAAAAAATCGTCTGGATACCGCAGCAAAATATGCAGAAAGATATCCGAACACTTTAATCATTATGACCGGTGGACGAAATTTCCGGGAGAGACAGAGCGAAGCTGAAGTCATGCAAAGTTATATCTACACGAACTATCCGCAGCTCAAAAACCCCATTAGCTTAGAAGATCAAAGCAGAAGTACCCAACAGAACCTGCAATATTCTCAGGCAATCCTAAAACAGCAACATATTGATCGAAATGAGCCCATTGCGATTGTCACTAGCGATTTTCATAGCCCTCGTGCCCGTGCCATTGCCAGACATCAGGGTTATCAACAAGTCATCAGCCTGAGTGCCAGCACACCCCAGAATGTTCGCTATAATTCCTGGTTACGCGAATATTTTGCTTTGATAAGTGGCTGGCTACTGAATGAATATTCATTGTTCCAATAAACAAGCTGTTTTAAAAACAATAAATTTAATTTAAACGGATCTGCCTAGGCAAAGGCATATCCGGATTTTTAAACAGTTCCGGCTTTTGCACATAGATCTGATACAGATAATTTTTAATATCAAGTAATAATTTTTCCGGTGCCACCAGAATATTCTGCCCTTCCGGGGTCAGGTCAAGCGAAACAATGGTACTTTCCTGACGTAAAAAGGGAATGACTTTCTCTACAAAATCCTTGAGACCAATTTCCTGAATCTCGTAATTTTCCCAATTGTCTTTAATCAACAGTCGAGCCAGACCTTTACTTTGCCAACAGGCAAATGCGCGTTGTCCGGTCGGCGTGGCACATAAGGCCCACCCATCCTGATAGAGTGCAAAAATGCCAGCATTGGCAACAATGGCTTCAATATATTGCTTATAAAGCTGTTGAGGATCGAAAGCAGTTTTTTGGGATTTGGTCGCGGCTTTGCGCTGATAGGGATTTCTCATGGTCGTGAAATCTTAATATTATTATAATAGAACCAGATTCTAAGGAATAAATAGAGTTGAAGCAAGAAGATATGGTGGGCGCTGACGGGATCGAACCGCCGACATTCTGCTTGTAAGGCAGACGCTCTACCAACTGAGCTAAGCGCCCTGA